>DAISKN010000011.1:0-23959 GCA_036820975.1 Acidobacteriota bacterium
GCTCGGGGAGCGCCTCGTCGGGCGCGCGGTCCTCGTTTCCGAGGACGGCGTTCCTTATGGTTCCGTGCCCCACCATGAGCGCGAAGTTGATCGCGGGGGGCTCCGCGTCGAGCTTCGCGAGGAACTCGCCGATCGGGTACGGCGAGCTCCCGTCGGGACCGCCCACGACGGTGGTCACGCCCTGCTTCAGATAGTTCTCGGCCAGCGGGTGGCGAAAGACTCCCTCGACGGCGTGGCTGTGGATGTCGATGAATCCCGGCACCACCGCGAGCCCGGCGACATCGATGCGGACCCCGGCGCGCCGACCGCTCAGGTCGCCGACGGCTACGACGCGATCCCCGAGCACGCCGACGTCCGCGACCCGCGGCGGGCTCCCGGAGCCGTCGTGCACCTCGCCCCCCTCGAGGATCAGGGTGAGCCACTCGGGCTCGGCCGACGGGGCGGCGGACGCGAGGTAGGACGAAAACAGAAGTAGCGCGGAAGTCTTCATCGGTTCTCCATTTCGAATCCGGCGAGGTTAGGGGCGACGGCCCCCGCTGTCAATCTCCGATCCGCGCCGGATCGCGTAGAATCCCGCGCCATGACTCGCGGTCTCGTGTTCGTGTTTCTTCTCGCGTCGTCTCTCGCATCGGGTCAATCCGGGACCTCGAATGGCGAGTGGCGTTTCTATGGCGCCGACCCGGGGGTTACGCGCTACGCCCTTCTCGACGCCATCCATCCCGGAAACGTCTCCAAGCTCGAGGTCGCCTGGACGTTCTCGGCGCGCAACTTCGGGCCGGAGCCGGAGATCAAGGGCGAAACCACTCCCCTCATGGTCGACGGCGTTCTGTACGCGACCGCGGGTCTCACTCGAAACGTAGTCGCCCTCGACGCGGGGACGGGAGAGCTTCTCTGGATGTACCGCCTCGACGAAGGCGAGCGCGGTAAGAAAGCTCCGCGGCGGTTCTCGGGCCGAGGCGTCGCCTACTGGACGAACGGCGCGCACGACCGAAGAATCTACTTCGTCACCATCGGCTACCGCCTGGTCGCCCTCGACGCCGGGACCGGCCATCCCGTTCCCGGTTTCGGCGTCGACGGCATCCTCGATCTCATGCGCGACGTGAATGGCCTCGTCGACCCGGTCGGGGCCATCGGCTCGAGCTCTCCTCCGGTCATCGTGGGCGACGTCATCGTCGTCGGCCCCGCCTTCTCTCCGGGGTTTCGGCCTCCGACCAAGGAGAACTCGCGCGGGGACCTCATCGGCTACGACGTTCGCACTGGAAAGAAGCTCTGGACGTTCTCGCCGATCCCCGGACCGGGAGAGGACGGCGTCGAAACCTGGGAGAACGAATCCTGGCGGTACACGGGAAACGCGGGCGTCTGGGCGCCGTTCACCGCCGACCCCGAGCTCGGATACCTGTACCTCCCCGTCGAGGCGCCCACCAGCGACTTCTACGGTGGCCACCGTCTCGGCGACAACCTTTTTTCATCGACTCTCGTCTGTCTCGACGCGCGCACCGGACGGCGTGTGTGGCACTACCAGCTCGTGCACCATGACATCTGGGACTGGGACATCCCGACGCCTCCCATCCTCGCGAACCTCGAGGTCGGAGGACGTCCGATCCGCGCGGTGGTCCAGCTCACGAAGCAATCCTTCGCTTACGTCTTCGATCGGGTGACGGGAGCTCCGGTCTGGCCCATCGAAGAGCGCCCGGTGCCCGCGAGCGACGTTCCCGGCGAGAGGACGGCGCCGACGCAGCCCTTCCCCACGAAGCCCGCGCCCTTCGACCGTCAGGGAGTTTCGGTAGACGATCTGATCGACTTCACTCCGGAGCTCCGGCGTGAGGCTCTCGAGATCGTGAAATCCTACCGCCTGGGTCCGCTTTTCCAGCCGCCGTCGCTCGCGAACGCCGGCGACGGCACGAAAGGGACGCTAATGCTCCCGGGAGCGGCGGGCGGAGCGGCGTGGGAATCCGGGGCTTTCGATCCCGAGACGTCCGTCCTCTACGTCAGCTCCTCGACGAGCCCGACTCTGCTCGCGCTCGTCGAGGACCCTGAGAAGTCGAACCTGCGCTACATCGCGGGTCCCATGCGCCTCGAGGGACCGCGGGGCCTCCCGCTGAAGCCCCCCTGGGGAAGGATCACGGCGATCGATCTACGGTCCGGAGAGCACCTCTGGATGCAGCCGAACGGCGATACCCCGAAGGCAGTCGCGGAGCATCCGGCGCTCCAGGGCGTCCCCCTTCCCCGAACGGGATCACCCTCCCGCGCCGGAATCCTGGTGACGAAGACTCTGGTGTTCGCGGGAGAGGGATGGGGCGGCTGGAACGGCTTCTACGCGTATGACAAGAAAACCGGCGATATCCTGGCGCGAATCGCGCTCCCCGGAGCCCAGAGTGGGCTTCCCGTCACCTATCTCCACCTGGGACGCCAGTACATCGTGGTGAGCGCGGGAGACGCGGAGAGACCGGCCTCGCTCGTTGCTCTCGCCCTTCCGAGGGAATAAAAATGTCAGCCCGCCTCCTTCACGTCGCTGGTCCCCACGAGTGGCGCCGACGGATCAAGGCCTCGGGCCAAGTCCCTACGCGTCTACTTTCGCGCGGACACCGCCCCGGCGACTGGCCGGGAAACACGACGAAGTAGTGCCGCCTGCTCAATGGTGAAGTGCAGCCCTCCACCCGAACCGGTCAGATCGCTCGGCAGGAGTCCCTCCCTCAGAATTCCGAGTCGGCTGTGATGCTGGGATATGAAGCGATGAGCAAGCTCGTGCGCGACCACTCGCCCCAGGGCTTTTCCCATGGCTTCCCGAGAGAGCGCTGCACCGCTCGAGGCAGTCGCCGAAACGGCAGAGCGGGAAACGTAAATGGCCTGGCTGCCTTCGCCTCCTGACACTCCGAACGAGGCAGCCATCACTGTCCTCCCGCGGAAAGCACGGAGTCGAGTCTCGAGCATCGCCGGAAGCCGTTCCAGAACGTAGACGCGGGCGGCGTGCTCTGGCAGTGGCACGACGGTTTCTGTCAACCATTCGATTCGTATGCCAGCACTCGCGTAGATCGCTTCCACTTCGCGTTCGAGCGCCTCCATCGCGGCGGAGGGCATCCCCGTACTATCGACGAGCTCTACGGATAGCTGCCAGCCGACCTCTTCGGATTGGGAGAGAAGCGCGGTCAGGAACAGGCTCGAGAGATAGACTTGGCCCATTGGGAACCCTCCTCAATCGGAAACGGTAGGTCCCTACGGAGCGCAGTGGAATGGCAGGTGCGTGACACTCGGCATGATTTGTTATGACGGTGGAAGACTCTGGTCGGTTGCCACTTGTGCGCCGCGATCATGCGGTCCCAAGCCTCGTTCGATAGACGCATTCTGTATAATCACCATCTCGGGCGCCTCGTGACGCCGTGACAGTCTCGAGATCATGGCGGGAGGCATCGCATATGGCTCTGGTCAGGTTCGGCGATTTTGCGGTCGACACCGAGACCCTCGCCCTGACCCAGGAGGGGCGGCCGGTGAAGCTCCATCCGCAGCCGGCCGAGTTGCTCCTCCTGTTGTTGCAGCGGCGAGGGAGCCTCGTCACTCGTGAGGAGATCCGAAGAGAGCTCTGGGGCGGGGATACGCACGTCGATTTCGATCTCGGGATCAACTCCTGCGTCCGTCAGATCCGAACGGCCCTCAAGGACGACCCCGACCATCCGCGCTTCGTTCAGACCGTGCCACGAAAGGGCTATCGGTTCGTCGCGCCGCTCGAGACGGCCGACGCCGCGCCGAAGACGCGGCCACGGCGACGGTGGGTGGGAATCGCCGTCCTCGCTTTGGGGACGGGCGCTGGTCTATGGCTCGCTTCCCTTCTGCGATCGGGGACGGACCCGGTGTCCGCTCCGGTCCGTCTCCGACCCGTCACCTCGTTTGCCGGCCTCGAGTCCTTCGCCGCGATCTCCCCCGACGGACAAAGTGTCGCCTACAGCTGGAACGGCGGCAGTGGAAGAATCGAGCACCTGTACGTTCAACTCATCGACGGAAGCGAGCCGCTCCAGCTAACCAGCGAAGATTGGCGCGATTACTCTCCAACCTGGTCTCCCGACGGACGCCAGATCGCCTTTCTGCGGGAGATCCGGGAGACCGGACAGCCGGGAATGAGCGAGATCCGAGTGGTCTCTGCGCTTGGGGGAAAGGAGATCCGGTTGGGAACGACCGCCGTCCGGATCGAGATCGGACCCGAGTTCGTCTCTGGGCTGGACTGGTCCCCTGATGGTAAGTTGCTCGCTTTCTCCGACAAGGAGTCATCCGGAGAGGGGGAAGGCATCTTTCTTCTTTCGACCGAAACGGGAGAGAAACGAAGGCTGAGCGCGCCACCGTCCACGGAACGCCCTTTCCGCGACCGGGAGCCAGCGTTTTCCCCGGATGGCAAAACCATCGCCTTCGTGCGGGGCACGCTCAAAGCGAAATTCCAGATCCTTCTCCAGAAGCTGGATGGGGGCGAACGGCGCCTTCTGACGACCGAGGAAGGCCAGGTCTACGACCTGGACTGGGTTCCGGATGGGTCGGCTCTCATCTACGCCCGCGGCTGGTGGGAGGAGCGGGGTCTGAGCCGGGTCTCCGTGCGAGACGGCCGCGTTTCGAAGCTGAGCTCCGGCAGCGGTGCGGTTTCGGTATCCATTTCGGGCGATGGTAAGCGCGTGGCATTCACGCAGGACCCTGGGGTGCTGGTGAACATCTGGCGTGCTCACGGTCCGGCTTCGAGCGACCCGGCGAAGCCGCTGAAGCTCATGCAGTCGAGCCGTTCGGATCTCTTTCCCGAATACTCGCCTGACGGCTCGCAGGTCGCCTTCAGTTCTTTTCGATCGGGGTGGTCCGCGGTGTGGGTGTGCGATTCCGATGGGACGAGTTGTTCGCCTCTGGGCGTCGATTACTCGGGCGGACCACGATGGTCTCCGGATGGAAACAAGATTGGTTACGTATTGTATGGGGGCGAGAAACCGGATCTCTACTTCAAGAGCCTCGAAAGTGCGATCACCCGGCGCTTGACCCACGGGGGTATCAGCTTCTGGCCTTTTGCCTGGTCCGCGAACGGAGAGACGATTTATTACGAGTCGAATCAATCCGGCCAATACGAGATCTGGAGGAGATCTCTCGAGGGCGAAGACGCTGTTCGGTTAACGCGCGACGGTGGCAGAACTCCGAGAGAATCCCCGGACGGAAAGTGGGTCTATTACGCGAGGCCGCGTCCCGATGACGCCTACAAATGGGTCGATGTATGGAAGGTCCCCGTCGAGGGAGGCGAGGAGGTCGCGGTCTTGAAGGGGAAGCTTCTCGAAGCCCCCAACTGGGTTCTCTGGCGGGACCTGCTCATTTACCGCGGCTGGGTCTCCGAGTACGGGCACGCCTTCATCAACGCCTACCACCTGGATACGGGGGAAGAGACCCGGCTCGTCACCTTCGGCCCGGAAGACATACCTTTCGGGTTCGGATTATCGGTTTCGCCGGACGGGAAGTGGCTCCTGTACTCCAAGTCAGACCCACGCAACTCGGACATCATTGTGATCGAGAATTTCCTTGGCGACACGGGCGGTTGACTCCGGCGACGGTTGGGAAAGCCCTTATCGGCGCGTAGAGCAGGATTGTCGCTTCGCAACGCCTTTCCGTTCCCGTGGCCCTCGCCCTTCCTAAGGAATGACGAGCGTCAGCCCGCTTCCTTCGCGGCGCTGGTTTCCAGGAGAGGCGCCGAATGGTCGAGGTCCATGGGCAGCACCACGGTGAACGTGGAGCCCTTGCCCAGTTCGCTCTCCACCAGGATCTCCCCGCGGTGGTCCCGCAGGATCTGATAGCAGATCGACAGCCCGAGACCGGTCCCGACGCCGACGCCCTTCGTGGTGAAACCGGGGTCGAAGATCTTCCGCAGGTTCTCGGGAGCGATGCCGGCGCCGTTGTCGCTCACCGAGATCTGGACCCGGTCGTCCCGGACCGCGGTTCGGATGCCGATCTCGCCCTTGCCCCGTATCGCCTGGCGCGCGTTGTTCAACAGGTTGAGAAACACCTGGTTGAGCCTTCCCGGGTAGCAGGAGATGGGCGGGACGTCGCCGTAGTCGCGTTTGACGACGATGTTGTGCTTGAGCTCGTGATGGATGAGCGCGAGAGTGTCTTCGAGCCCTTCGTGGATATCGGCTTTCTTCAACTCGGCTTGATCGAGACGAGCGAAGCTCCGCAGCCGCCGCACGATCTCCGTCACCCGCTGGGTGCCGCTCTCGATTACCCGGTTCGCCTCCTGGACCAGCTTGAGCGCCGACTGGAGCGAGGGGCTCGAGGCCACGACCCCGGGATGCTCCTCGTTCAACGTGGCCTCCAGCTTGCGGAGTGCGCGCACCAGCGTGTCGTGCATGCTGGCGATGGCTCCGACCGGTGTATTGATCTCATGGGCGATTCCGGCGACGAGCGAGCCGAGCGACGCCATCTTCTCCGACTGAACGAGCTGCGACTGAGTCTCCCGGAGCTCCCGGTTCGCGCGTCCCAGGTCCTCGAGGACTTCCTTCATGCGCGTGAAGTCGTGGGCGATGCCGATGATCTCCCTCGGGCGCCCGTCGTCGTCGACGAGCACCGAGGCGGTCGCCACCCACCACCGCCAGGCGCCGTCTTGGTGCCGGAATCGGTACTCGTAGCCCGAGAACCTTTCGCCGCTCTCGAGACCGTGGTCGAGCCAGTCGCGCGCCCGCGCCTGGTCCTCGGGGTGCATCATGGGAAAGAGGGTGCTCCCGAGAACGTGTTCCGCTGCGTACCCCGTGGCGTCGGCGAACTTGGGAGAGACGTACGTAAGGCGTCCGTCGGGCTTCATCGAGAAGATGACGTCGTTCGCGTTCTCGACGAGCGACCGGAAGCGCTCCTCGCTCAGGCGCAGCGCCTCGGCGGCTCGTTTCCGTCCGAGGTACACCCCCACCATCTCCGCCACCGTCTCGAGGGACCGGATGTCTTCCATGCTCCACACCCGCTCCCGCTCCATGTCCAGGACGCCCAGAAATCCCTGCCACGCGCCGTCCACGAACAGTGGAAGCGACAGGATCGAGCTCAGGTTCAGTCTCGAGAGCAGGGCGCGCTCGTCCTCCGGAAGCGAAGCCACCACACCGCCGACGGGGTTTCCTGCCGAAAGCTCGGCGCGCCATCGCGGCAGCCGGCCGTAGGGAATCGCCGCGGGAGGGCCGGAGGCGTTCTCGTCGCGCTCCGGCGCCGCCGAGATTTCGTGTACGGGCCGCATCGAAAGGCCTTCGTTCGCGTCCTCGAAGTTCTCGAACAGGTAGACGCCCGAGGCTTCGGAGGCGACGAGGAGGTGGCGAAGCGCTTCGGGGAGCGCGCTCCCGGAATCGCTTTCCGTCAGGAGCGTCTTGGAGCAGGCGGCGAGCCCTTCCTCGTAACGGAGGCGGACGGCGAGAGCTTCCTGAGCCAGCCGGCGCTCGTGGATCTCGTCCCGGTAGGCGACGTTCATTCGCGCGAGCTGCGCCGTCCTCTGCTCGACCCGGGTCTCGAGCTCGTCATGCGCCTTCCGAAGGTCCTGCTCCGCGCGGAACCGCTGATGGGCTTCGAGGGTGAGAGACGCGAAGTCGGCGACCGAGGCTGCGAAGCGTTCTTCTTCGGGAGTCCAGACCCGCGGGGGGCCGACGTGCTCGTTGCAGATGACTCCCACCATCCTCCCCTCGAGCCAGATCGGGGCGTCGAGCATCGACGTGATGCCGAGGGGAGCAAGATAACTCGATGAGAACTCGCGGGTGCGGGGATCGTTGTGAGCATCGTGGGCGGCGATGGCCCGATGCTGGCCCAGGGCGTGGAAGTACGACGGGAAATCGACGTTCGCGAGCCGCTGTCCCTGCTCGTGGCGGCCGGCCCCCGCGTCGTAGAGGTCGAGGCACTCGATCGCGGACTCCGCCTCGCGGTACATCCAGACGCTCACCCGCGCGACGTCCAGCGTGTCCGAAGCCGCCCGCGTGAGCTCTCCCAGCAGGCTCTGCAGGTTTCCGCGCTCGGGGTTGAGACGCTTCGAGAACTCCGCGAGCACCGCGTTCTGCTTCGAGAGAATCTCGTGGCTCCGGCGCAGGGCCTCTTCCGCCTGCTTGCGCTCCCCGACCTCGCTCAGGAGTGTCTCGTTGAGCCGGGCGAGCTCTCGGGTCCTCGCTTCGACGCGCTCCTCGAGCGCGTCGTGGGCGCTCTGGAGCGCCTCCTCGGCGCGTTTTCTTTCGGTGATATCGCGCCCGATCGCCACGTAGTAGAGAATCTCCGCGGCGTCGTTCAGGATGGAGAAGACCGAGACCTCGACCGGCGTGCGGGTGCCGTCGGCGTTGGGAGCGAGGAGCTCCCCGCGATAGATCCCGGTTTCGCGGACGGTGCGAAGCACGAACTCCATGAGCTCCTCGCCGAAGAACTCCGCCGCCGAGCGGCCGAGGAGAACCTCGTCTTCGAATCCGCTCAGGACCCGATGAATGGGGTTGCGCTCCACGAAGACGCCGTTCGCGTCGAGGACCACGATCCCGTCGTAAGAACGGTCGAAGATCTGGCGGTAGAGCTTGAGCTTCTGCCGGGCCTGGTATCGCTCGGTGACGTCGATGCCGGTGGCGACGACGTACTCGACCCGCCCTTCGGCGCCGGTCAAAGTGGTATTCGACCACTCGATGAGCCGCGCCTCACCGCTCCTCGTGACCCACCAGTTGCGCCGCTCGAGCCGCGGCTCGCCGGAGAGAAGTCTCTGGAAGTCCGCCTCCACTTCGGGGCGCTCGTCCGGAAGGAGAAAGGTCTCGGGAAAGGGCTTTCCCCGAATCTCCTCGAAAGTGTAGCCGGTGATGCGCTCGCAGGCACGGTTGAAACGCACCACGTGTCCTTCGGGGTCCAGCACCACCACCAGCGCGGCCGCCGTATCCAGGACGGCAGAGACGAAGTTGCGCTCCTGCTCGAGCGCCTCTTCCGCCTGCTTGCGCCGCGTGACCTCGTAGGAGCCGGCGACGATCACCGGCTCGCCGCGGAGCTCGGTCACCACGAGGGCGAACACCGCCCAGATCACGGAGCCGTCGGCGCGGCGGACCCGCACCTCCACGTCGTCGATCCGGCCCTCGCGCTTCAGCCGCTCGATGAGCCGCGGCCGCTCCTCGGGGTCGTCGTAGAAGTCGAGCGAGCGGCGCTTCATGATCTCCGCGCGCGTCAACCCCATCAGCGCCGCCTCGCGGTCGTTGGCGTAGAGAATCTTGCCGTCCGCGAGGCGGCTCACCAGGAGCGGAATCGGGGCGGCGTCGATGATGAGGTGCAGCTGCTCATCAGCCTGCTTCAGCCGGGTGACGTCTGTAAAGACCCAGACGCGGCCATCCTTCACCGGAGAGGACACGATCGTCAGATCGCGGAGGATGGGCTTGCGAACCCGCACTGCGTTCTCGTAATGCCCCAGCCCCTCCTCGGCCTCGGAGCCCGCGGTCAGCGCTCGAACCCGACGATCGAAATGCTCCGGATCGGACGCGAGCGACCGCACCCGCCGGTGAAGCTCCTCGATCCCGGCGAAGGACCCTGAGCCCGCGCCGAAGAACTCTTCCACCCGGCGGTTTCTCGCGAGGATCCGGCCATCGGGATCGACCATCACGACCGCCGCGAGCGACGAGTCGAGAATCGCCTGGAGCTCCTCGTTCGCTTGAAGGAGCGACTCCGTCCGCTCCACCACCGTCCGCTCGAGCCGTTGGTACGCCCGGATGTTGTCCAGGGCGAGACCGACCATGTTGGCGAACATCTCGAAGCGGGCGACGTCCTGAGCGTCCATCGCGCGCTCCTGGTGCTGCATGTTGCCCACCAGAGCTCCAATCGGCCGGTTCTGCGAGCGAATCGGCGCGATCACCACAGAGCGCGTGCGGATCACCTCCCCGGGAGCTCTGGGCCATCGGGGGTCGGCGCTGGGGTCGGCGATGAAGAGCGTCTCGTTCCTCTCGAAGCTCTCGAGAACCGGAGGCGGGAGCGGCATCTCCCCCGTCCGGACGCGCTCCTCGAACCTCTGGATGAACTCCGGCGGGTCGCGCGGAAGACAAATCGAGCGGACCGAGAGAGACCGCCCGTCGTGCAATAGAAGAATGCCGCGGTCGAACTCCAGGCTCTCCGTGAGGAGCCGGGGGACCGCTTCCAGAAGCTCCGCCTCGTCGCGCAGCCGCGAGAACCGGTTGCTCACGTGGTTGAGGGCGGCGAGCTGTCGGTTCGCGAACGAAAGCCGCTCAAGGTCGCGCCTCGCCGGCTGCTGGAGGGCCTGATGGACGGCGAGCTCCAGATCGGCGGTCCGGACGGGCTTCGTCAGGAAACGACAGACGCCGAGCTCCGCCGCCTCGCGCGAGATCCCAATCGCTCTCTTGCCCGCCACGACGAGCACCGGCACCCCGGGCAGGAGGCTCTTGACGCCGCGCAGCGCCTCCAACCCCGACGGCGCGGCGATCTCGCAAATCACGAGATCCGGAGCCCCCGATTGACTCTTACCGGAGACGGAGGCGAGGGATCCCGTGCGAACCCGGAAGCCCCTCGACTTCAGGCGGCGCGACGGGCTCCGCCCGCTGGCGGGTCGGCTTTCGAGATAGAGGATATCGATCGGCTGCATGGAGGGTTGCGGACTCCAGAATATTAGCCAGACTCGCGAGGCAAAGCCAAAGGGCGGCGGCGGATACGGACGGGTCCGGCGTTGGACGCTCGGCGAAACCGTTGGTATCCTGGAATGTAGGCTTCTGGAGGCCGCATCGAATGGATCCCGCCCTTTTCCATCTGACGAAACGCCCATGACCGACTCCGCCGACGAGCTCGGCGAAGCCCCGCTCGTCCAGGCGCTCATCGAGGTTCTCGGGACCCGCTACCGCTTCGTGTCCCGCCTCGGCGCGGGCGCCTTCGGGGACGTGTACTGCCTTTTCGACACGATGCTCGAGCGCAACATCGCCGTCAAGCGGGTGCGCCTGGATGCTTTCGCCGACCCGGCCCAGCGGAAGGAGCTGCGCGAGCGGACGGTGCGCGAGGCCATCGTCGCCGCCAAGCTCAAGCATCCCCATATCGTCACCATTCACGACATCGTCGATCGGCCGGACATGAGCTTCATCCTGATGGAATACATCGAAGGCGTGACCCTGGCGAAGCTCCTCAAGGATCGAGGCCGGCTCTCCCTCGATGAGACGGCGCGGCTCCTGGGTCAGACCGCGTCCGCCCTCGATTTCGCGCACCAGAAGGGCGTGGTCCACCGGGACATCAAGCCCGCCAACATCATGATCGAGCCGGGAAGCGGGAACGTGAAGGTCATGGATTTCGGCATCGCGAAATCCGACGCCTCCGAGCTCACCGCCGCGGGAAGCGTCCTGGGAACGCCCAACTACATGTCGCCGGAGCAGGCCCGAGGCGAGCTCACGATCGGCCCTCCCGCGGATCTTTTCTCTCTCGGATGCGTGCTCTACGAGTGCCTGGTGGGGCAGAAAGCGTTCGTGGGAACGAACGTGATGGCCACCCTCATGTCCATCATCAACGAGGAGCCCAGGCCCTTCGATCGGGAGTCCCTCGGCCTCCACCCGGCCTTCGACGACGTGCTGGGGCGAGCGCTCGCCAAGGACCCGGCCGGGCGGTTCGCCACCGGCAGCAAGCTCATCGATGCTCTCACGTCGCTGCCTCCCGCCGTTCCCGCGGACCAGGCGACCGTGGTCATTCCCGCGGAAGTGCCCGAGCCCGCCGCGGCGCAGGTCGTGACCCGGCGCGAGCCCGGAGAGAACTCATCGTTCGACGCGCGCCTCCAGGGGAGCCTCGCCGACACCACCGTCGCGGAGCTGATTCGCGAAGTCTACAGCGCTCGAACCACCGGAATCCTCCACGTGGAGCGGGACGGCGTCGCCAAGCGCCTCTATTTCAAGAAGGGGAACGTGGTCTTCGCGAACTCCGACATCAACGACGATCGCCTCGGTGAGTTCCTGATTCGAACCGGAGAGATCGACCGGGCGGCGTTCGATCGAGCCTCGGAGCTGATGCGGAAGACCGGCAAACGCATGGGGAAGACGCTCATCGATCTCGAGGTGCTGAGCCCGGACAAGCTCACCGGGCTCGTTCGCGGCCAGGTGCAGCAGATCATTTACTCCGTCTTCGACTGGGACCGCGGCGCCTACGGGTTCGAGATCCTCGACCGTCCGGTGGAGGAGGACATCGTCGTCGACCTTTCCACCGCCGAGCTGATCCTCATGGGGGTGCGCACCATGGGGTCGGTCGATCACATCCGGAGCGCGCTCGGCTCCCTCGATCGCGTTCTCCGCCACACCGAGAATCCGCTCCTGCTCTACCAGAAGATGACGTTGACGCCCTCCGAGGGCTACGTGCTCTCCCGGATCGACGCCTCCACTACGGTTGCGGAGATCGCCTCGATCTCGCCTCTCGGAGAAGACGAGACGCTCCGCTGCGTCTACGCCCTGGTCTCCGCCGGAGTCGTCGAGCTCGCGAGCAGGACGCTGCCTCCGACGTCTCGAATATCCTCCCCCGCGGTGCGCGACGAGCGCATACGGCTTTCCGAAGCGCAGAAGAAGGAGGCACAGGAGCCGCCGTCGGCGGCGGGCCTGGAAGAGGAAGTCCTGGCCGAAATCGCGGCGAAGCACGCGTCTCTCGAGACGGCGGATAACTACTCGCTCCTCGAGGTCAGCCGCGGCGCCTCCGACGACGAGATCAAGAAGGGCTACTATTCGATGGCGAAGAAGTACCATCCCGACCGCCATCACCTCCCTCACCTGCGCGGCGTCCAGGGACTCCTGGAGGAGCTCTTCGCGAAGATCACCGTGGCCTATCAGGAGCTGTCGGATCCCGGCGCCCGGCGCCGATACGACGGCGCCCGGCAGCAGAAAGCGCGGGTGCCCCCCGACCCGGGAGCGCAGGGACCCGTGCCCTACACCGCACCGCCCGAGGTCGTCGCCGACCGCCACTATCAGCAGGGCTACTCTCACTTCGAGCGCATGGAGTACTTCGATGCGATCCAGTGCCTCCGGGAATCAGTGCGGATGATGCCTGGCGAGCCCAGGTACCACAAGCTCCTCGCGAAGGCCCTGTCGAAGAACCCCAACTGGAGGAAAGAGGCAGAGGATCATTTCCTGCTGGCGCTGAAGGCCAACGAGTTCGACCTCGAGTGCATCCTCGGGCTCGCCGAGAATTACGAGGCCGCGGGCCTGGCAACCCGGGCGGCCAACCTTTACGAGCGGATTCTCGCCTACGATCCGGACCACCCCGTGGTGCGCGAGAAGCTCCGCGGCAAGGGCTCGGGAAAGCCCAGGAAGAAGCCCTAGCTGGAATCGAATTGCGAGACTCGCGAAGAAACAGCCGCGCGGGTCGTCCTCGACCCGGTCGAGGGTGAATCCATAGCCGACGCGCACCGGCACGTTTGCGACGGGCGCGAGGATTCGATGCCGCCCGCCACAACGTCTTCCTCCCGCGGGCCTACGCCGCGGATGCAAAATCCGCGCAAGTCGTTCTCGCTTCCGAGGAATGGCCGATCGAAACTCGCGACGCCGATCACCGCGACTTGAGTGAACCGCTCCCCGCGTAGACCAGACAGGCGAGGAAGAGAAGCATCAAGGCTCCCCACGGTAGCATTCTCGTCGTCCGGGACCGCCTGCTGGCACGGCAATTGCTCTCTACGCCTCGTGTCGAGCCCTCCATCTTTGAGACGACAACCGGGGACGCGCAGGGGGCTCGGCGATAGAAAACTCTGAAACGATACAAGACTCGAGGAGATGCTCTAATGAAGTACCGAAATTACTCGACCCCTTTCCTTTGTCTCGCTGCCCTCCTGGCGTCCGGTTGCACGGCCACGAAGAACACCGGAGTTGCCGTGGGAGAGGGGACCAAGGAAGCCGCTCAGCAGGTGAATCAAGTGGCCACGGATGCAAGCATTACCGCGGCAGTCAAGATGAAGATGGCCGACGATCCGGACGTGGCGGCCATGGACATCAACGTCGATACCACCGATGGCGTCGTGACGTTGAACGGAGCGGTTCAGAGCTCGGCGGTTGCACAAAAGGCCGTCGGCATCGCGAAGTCCGTGGATGGCGTGAAGAGCGTCAAGTCCAATCTCACCGTCCGGCGGTAGGGGATTGAAGAAGCGCGCTCTCTGACGCAAGGCCGGCTGCAAAGTCTACAAACATCTTCGAGCCGACCCTTGTGCGCTGGCACGGCCGAAAGTCGACTAAGGAAAAAGAATGGGCATTCTGCAGGACCTGTTTCGGAGCGTGGGACGGGCCTCGTCGACGAATGGATCGTCGGGCGCGGGCGCAGGTGGAACGGAGGCGACGCGGCGCACGAGGAGCCGGTGGCATATCGTCGTCTCCGGCGACAGCTTGTCCACGATCGCCAAGCGCGAGTACGGCGATGCCAACGATTGGCCGAAGATCTACTGGGCGAACCGGAAAATCGTCCAGAGCCCGAGCCTGATCCACGCCGGCCAGGTATTGCGGATCCCTTGAGCTCGATGCTCTGACTCCCAACCCGGGCGGCCGCTCGTCGTAATACACTGTACCCGTGCAAGGAGCAGATCGATCGATGGCGGGGGGAGATTCGGATGACGGGACCACTCCCCTTTCCCCCTTGGCAGCCAAACCCCGCGCGTTAATCGTGGATGACGACCCGGGGTTCCTGCTGGGGCTCTCGGAAGTCGTCAAGCGCGAGGGGTTTGCGGTGACCGGCGCCGGCACCTTGAAGCAGGCCCGCGAAGAAATCGCGTCGAGCGCGCCCGATATCGTGCTGCTCGACCTTCATCTGCCGGACGGGAGCGGCCTCGAGCTGCTGGATGACTTCGAAGGCGCCGCGGCCCCGGAGGTCGTTCTCATCACGGGGAACGCGAGCGTCGAGACCGCGGTCGAGGCGCTTCGTCGCGGCGCCGCCGACTACCTCACTAAGCCCGTCGATATCGCCCGGGTCAAGATGGCTCTGGGCAACCTCAATCGCACGCTTCAGATGAAGGGTGAGATTGGCTCGCTGCGCACCGAGCTGCGCAAGCTGGGCCGCTTCGGGCCCCTCGTGGGCGCATCACCCGCCATGCAGAAGATCTACGACTTGATCGTACGCGTGGCCAAAACCAACGCCAGCATCATCCTCACCGGCGAGACGGGTACGGGAAAGGAGGTCGTGGCGCGGACCATCCACGACTTGAGCCGGCGCAGCAAAGCACCGTTTCTTCCAATGAACTGCGGAGCGGTGTCGGCGAATCTGATCGAGAGCGAGCTCTTCGGTCACGAGCGCGGCAGCTTCACCGGGGCGGACAGAATGCACCGGGGATACTTCGAGCGAGCGCAGGGAGGGACTCTGTTTCTCGACGAGATCGCGGAGATGCCCATGGACCTCCAGGTGAGGCTCCTTCGCGTGCTCGAAACCTCCGCGGTCACCCGCGTTGGAGGAAGCGATTCGTTCCAGGTCGACGTGCGCATCATCGCGGCCTCCAATCAGCGGATCGAGAACGCCCTCTCGGCGGGGAAGCTTCGCGAGGACCTGCTGTATCGCCTCAACGTCTTCCACATCCGGATTCCCCCGCTTCGGGAGCGGGGTGACGACGTCGAGCTCCTGGCCGAGGAGTTCCTGAGGGAGCTGAACGCGGCCGAGGGTACGTCCAAGCGCTTCTCCCGGGCGTGCCTCGATCGCCTGCGGCAGCACGAGTGGCCCGGCAACGTACGCGAGCTCAGAAACGTGATTCAGCGCGCGTTCATACTCGCCGAGGGGGACGTGGGGATCGATTCACTCTCCCTCGAGGTCACCGAGGAACGAGACGCGCCCGCATCGAGCTTGTCGATCCGCGTCGGGATCTCCATGGCCGAGATGGAGCGACGCCTCATCCTCGCGACCCTCGATCAGTTCGAAGGCAACAAGTTGAGGGTCGCAGATATCCTCGGAATCAGCGTGAAGACCCTCTACAACCGGTTGAGGGAATACAAGGCCGACTGACGACCGAGGCCTAACGTCCCGCGATTGCCTCGTACTCCGCCCACCGGATGGAAACGGGGGGCTCGTTGTCCACCGGGAACGGGCTCGCGACTTCGAAGTCCCGTCCGTGATGGTGGTTACGGACCAGGCGGGCGGCGGTGGTGATCCGGCTGAACCGTTCGGAGACCCACTCGAGCTCGGTTGTGCCTCCCGTCCACGGAACTCCGCGGGACCGGGCGATGCCGCCGACGTCCAGAAGGACCGAGGCGTTCCGGTCCAGGCGTCGAGGGTCGCTCCGGCCGACCAGGTCGTGAGCGGCGTCGAACCAGAGGAGGCGGTAGACCACTCCGGCCGCTCCCTCGTTCTGTAGCGTCAAGAGGACGCGCTCGTCGCAGTCCTCGACCGCGCTCGGCGCGTACGACAGCACCGCGCGGCCTCCAAAGGGCTGCAGCACGGGACGGGCGGCGACGGGTGCGGCGATCATCTCGCCGAGGATCAGAAGCGTTCTTCCCTTCCCCATTCTCAGCTCCTCTCGAAACCGACGGTTTTCCGCTCTCCCGTCTCCCGGTGAGCGCAAGCCTGCGAGAGCGATGCTCCGTGACTCGCTTTGGTTGTTCGGTCTCTAATGAAGAACGGAATTCACCACCGCATCCGGCCATCGCCGGGAAGGCATGGACGCGCGGGGAATGGGGATTGCGGGGGCGGACGCTTCAGCGAGGCGGTGGCGCCGTGCGCTACTCCCAGATGATGCGCGAAGCCTGCATTCCGCCGCAGCCGTTCTTCTCGAACGAGCGCGCGCAGCCGCCTTTGAAACAGGAATCGCCGCTGAAGCCCTCGGGATTCACGAACTTCGTCCACTCTCGAACCGCTTCGCGAATCTCCTCGACCCCGGCGTCGTGCTCGGTAATGAGGTACGCCGTGAGGCCCCAGACGGTCCGCGAGAGGTTGCAGACGCAGCAGCAGGTGTATGCGGAGTTGCCCGAGCAGCAAGCGGCGGGAAGCGATGAGAGAGCCTCGCGCTTGACGGCCTCTTGTTCCCTCGTGAGCCGAATCGTCTCGTAATAGCCGATGAACTGAACCGTCTGCTCGCGGACGTCGGTGAAGGCGATTTTCTTCTCTGCGGCTGGTTGCGCAGGACGGGCGAGAAACGGGCTCCCCGAGAAGAGAACGCCCGCGAGGACGGAAACGGCGGCCAGGCGCATCGGTTGCTTCCTTTCGACTCCATCGAGCTTCGTGGGCCCGAAGTTCCAGCTTCAAGAATAGGAAGAATGAGCGCGGAGAGCAAGAAGGGCTGGCACGACCCGTGCACCAGAGAACAATGGCTCGACGACATCGAGGTCATTTTGCCTGGCGAAGTCGTGACTGCAAGACCGTAGCGGGCCTGTGGCTCGCCTATTGATGGAGGAGGACTGGATGAACTACGAGAATGGGACCACGGAGGATTCGTACGGGTATGCCTATGGACGCACACTCAGCTCAATCGAGCCGCAACGGCTTGCGCAGGCTTACCTCAAACTTGTCGACGCCTATCGGCCTTCGGAGAGTCCTTCTCCGCGGAACACGGCAATCGACGCGACGGCGAGACGAATCGCGCGTGCTATCGCTGTCTCTCTCTGCTAAGTGCGGCCGCGAAGTCGGGCAATCGTCGTTTCGACACCTCGCGGCGCAGTCGACCTCAGCAGCTGCAATTTGTAGAAAGGGCGGCCGAACACCGCCTCGCAGGCGCGGCCCCATTTGGCTCCCGCGCCCGCTGAGCGCAACCACCGCAGCCTCATGGAGCGATTCCGCGAGTGTGGCTCGGGTCTTGCTTCCTAGGCAGTTGGCGGCTACGGCCACGGAGCCCAAACAAGGGCACCGTGTCGTGGATGCCAGGAGGAAATCATGGACTTAGCATCGAACAATTTACTCATTACGCTCATCATCGGCGGCATCGTCGGGTGGCTGGCAAGCATTCTGATGAGGGCCAACGGCCAGATGGGGATTCTGGCCAACATCATCGTCGGTATCATCGGGTCGTTTCTCGGGGTCTACGTCGCGAATGCGCTGGGCGTTCGGGCTCAAGGGGCCCCTGCGGCATGGATCGTCGCCGTTCTTGGAGCGGCACTGCTCATCTGGATCCTCAGGGCGCTGGGCGTCTTCTCCAGGTTGAGCTCGGCGCGCTAGCCGGAAGGAAGGAACTGCATGTCAGTAGCAAAAGTTTCCGAGATAAGCGCCACGTCGACCAAGAGTTTCGAGGATGCGATCCAGCAGGGTCTGGAGAGGGCGAACAAGACGCTCCGCAACGTCCAGAGCGCCTGGATCAAGGAGCAGCAGGTCAGGTTGAGCAAAGGCGCGATCACCGAGTACCAGGTGAACATGATGCTCACCTTCGTCATCGACGATTAGCGGCCGTAACCCGAGGCGGCGCGGGAGCGGCGAGCCAGACACGCTCGCTCTCGTCCGCCACGGCTTCGAGGAGGCTCGGATGCGAATACTCGCGATCGCTCTCTTGGTCGCCGGGGCGTTGGCCCTTGCGTACGGAGGATTCAGTTACACCAGCGAGACCCACGACGCCAAGCTCGGCCCGGTGGAGATTTCGATCACCGAGAAGGAGCGGGTCAACGTCCCGTTGTGGGCCGGCGTGGCCTTGCTGGCCGTGGGCGGGGGAATCTTGCTGATCGGAAAAAAGTAGAGTCGTTGCCGACACCAAGGCGGCCCTGGCACGGCTCTTGCTCTTCAATCGATGCGGCGCGCGAGAAGAGATACACGAAAACATTCGCGCGCGTGGAGGAAGTAAAAATGGGAATCTTTGGGGACCTTTTTGGGAAGAAACAGAAGCCGCGGCCGGACTTTTCCAACGTTCAGAGCGGCGGCTCCAGCACCGCTCCGATCCCGGGTGTGGGCCCGCCAGAAACGAAGGCGCCTTCCATGGCCGGACGGACCTACGTCGTGGTCAGCGGCGACAGCCTGTCCAAGATCGCGAAGCGCGAGTACGGCGACGCCCAGAAATGGCCGAGGATCTACGAGGCGAACCGGAACATCATCAAGGATCCGGACCTCATTTATCCGGGACAAGAGCTGCGAATCCCGGAAGCTTAAGGAGAAGAGGAATGAATATGAATCAGTACGCTCGAATCGTAGTCGGCCTTCCGCTGGCCGTAGCTCTTTTCGCCTGCTCCCCATCCAAGCCCGGCGCACAGACTGGCGTGAAGGTAACCGACATCGCCGTCGGGCGGAGCGTCGCCGCGGACAAGACCATCGCGGAAAAGACCGAGTCCTTCGGACCCGCCGACACCTTCTACCTGTCGGTGAAGACCGAAGGCTCCGGCCCGAGCGCCACGCTCACCGCCCGCTGGACGTACGAGGACGGGCAGGTGGTCGACGAGTCCAGGCAGAATATCGCCCCCACCGGAAGCGCCGCGGTCACCGAGTTCCATCTGTCCAAGCCCGACGGCTGGCCGGCTGGCGGATACAAGGTGGAGGTTCTCCTGGATGGTGCGTCCGCGGGGACCAGGGACTTCAAGGTCACCTCGGCCACTTCGTGACGGTGATGACGACTCATCGGGTGAAGGACTACAGCCGTCTCGTCGCTCAGTGCAAGGGCTTCCTTTCGGAAGCCCAGCTTGTCGCCCATTTCGAGCTCTACCAGGGCTACGTGAAGAAGCTGAACGAAATCGAGGCCCTGCTCTCGACCGCCTCGCGCGAAGACGCCAACTATAGCCACGACGCCTATTCCGAGCTGCGGCGCCGCGAGCCGACCGCGTTCAACGGGACGTTCCTGCACGAGCTCTACTTCGGGAACCTCGGCGCGCCGAAGGCCAAGGTGCCGGCTGCTTTCCGGCGGGCCGAGGAGAAGGCCTTCGGCTCGTGGGACAAGGCGATGGCCGATCTCAAGGCCATGACGCAATCGACCCACGGCTGGGTTCTGGTGACGTGCGACCTCGGATCGGAGTCGCTGCGGCACAATCTCGTGCACTCCGAGCACGATGGCGGCCTGTTCGCCAACCAGGCGGTCGTGTTGGCGATCGACTGCTGGGAGCACGCCTATTTCCTCGATTACTCGGTGCGAAAGAACGAGTACGTCGAAGGAGTGCTGAGCCATGTCGACTGGGCCGTGGTGCACGATCGACTCGATCGCGCCTCGGAGTCAGCGGTAATCGGTACTGGGTCGGGCAAGAAATCGCCCCGTTCTCAATAAAATGTAGACGGGTGTGCCTACGGGCACCATGGCGTACAGCTGCGCGATGTCGTCGTTGCGCAAGCGCACGCCAGCCGTGGCTCATCGCACGGCCCACGGTTTTCGGCTGGTTCGTGCCGTGTAGCGCGCGCGACGGCAACTACCTGCCGCTCCTCGAGTCCTTCTGGGGCCCGGCCGACCGGATTGCGATGGAGGGGCGCTTCGACCTCTATACCAGTATCGGGGAGGGCCGGACCTCCCGCGGAACGTCTTCATGCCCTTCGGCTGCTGGGAACCTCGTTCCGGTGACGGCGGTCACACGCGCCCGCGTTCGCCGGTGAGGGGAAACGGACGGGAACTGACACTTCCGCCTCGCGGCGTTTCAGGAGGCCCTTTCCCCCGCGTTCAGCGCCAATCGCTTCATTCCGAAGAGGGTGGACGAGCTTCAGGCGGAAGCATCAAGCCTTCCCCCGAGGCCGCCTCGTTGAGTCTCCGGTCGAACGCCACGAACAGCACGCTCTCACCGGCGCTTTCTCGCACGTGGGTCGAGGAGGCGAGTTGAACCGCGTCGCTGGCGCGCAAGGTGTGCCTGAGAAGGAGCTTCCGCGCCGCCTTCGCGATCTCCGGAAAAAACTCGACGACATAGAAAGACTGCATGTCTTCCGAGAGCGCCGAAAGCGCACGGTCACGCTCCGATCGGGAAAGGGAACGCTCTCTGGTTCGTCGAAGGAGTGCGGAAGCAACCTCGACCTCCGACAGGCGACTGGTGCAAACGAGACACTCGTCGAGAAGGCTCCGCACTGTAGAACTCTCGGTCTCTTCGACGTACCGCTTCGCGAGGGCGCTGGCGTCGAAGTATCCGATCAAAAGCGGTCTTCCCTATCTTCGATAATGGTCTCGGAGAGGGGGCCTCCAGCAATCCGAATCGGGCGAAAGGAAGAGAGCTTCTTTCTGGACTCGCGCGTGAGAGTGCCACGCCTCACGAGCTCGTCCAGGCGCGCCTTTTCTGTCTTCCCGCCCGTGGGGAGAGGCCGGATCTCGGCCACGGGCTCGCCCCTTTCGGTGACGATCAAGGTGGCTCCCTCCCGGACTTCGCGCAGGTAGGCGCCGAGTCGGGTCTTGAGCTCCCGGGCGCCGATTTTCCGCGGCTTTCGCACAGCCATGTGGTTATTGTGACCACATCGAACCAGGCTGTCAAGACTCGCGGAACCAAAGGGAGAGCTCACTCCATCGTCATCCCTTCGTGAGCGATGGTGATGGACTCGGTCACGATGTCGTTCCCTTCCGCGTTCGGCGTCGATACCGAGATCTTCGACGGCCAGCCGTTGGTGAAGTGCCACGTCGCGACCGCGCGTCCCCGATCCAGGAGAGTGATCTTTCCGTTGGTGCGCGCGTCCTGTATGTTTCCGGTTTCGACCATCCGCCTCCATTGCCAGAGCGACGCGTCTCCAGTGATGCCCCGCTTCAGCACGATATTGTCGAAATTCAGCCGTCCAGGGAGCTTTCGCACGACGTCGTTCTGTCCCCCCTCATGGAACTCGACGACCTCGCTCTCGGACCCGAGGCCGGAGATCTCGGTGAAAAACGCCTGGATGCCGACCTCCTCGAGCTGAAGCATGACGGAGAACCGGGACGTCTTGGCGCGAACGGCGTTGGATGCTCGAGCGTCAATCCGCTCCGCCGGGCCGCTCTCTCCGGCTCGGATCCCGACGGCCAAAAACGCGACACCCGCCCCTAGTGCCAAGAACGTGAAAACTCTCTGCGATATCCGCGGAAGTCTCATTGGTATTTCCCCCTTTTGCCGCACCGCTTACCACGAAGTAACGCCTTTCGGGAAGATTTCCCTCACCATCTTCACGTCGAGCGAAACCTTCACACGCGGCGCCTGGCCGGGTGCCGCAAAGCAAACATATCGCGAACTGCAAACCCCAGGAAGATCGGGAAGCAAAGCGTTCCTTCGTTTCTCTCCGCGTCGATTAGTCGCTGCGAAAGAACGACTACGTAGAAGGTGTGCTGAGCCATGGGCGGCGGTGGGTTGTGTAAGACCGACTCGACAGTGCCTTGGCGTCGCGGCCGATCGGAAAGGAGTCAGGATCGGGACTGCCCCCCGTTCTCAATAAATGTAGACGGGTGTGCCTACGGGCACCATGGCGTACAGCTGCGCGATGTCCTCGTTGCGCAAGCGCACGCAGCCGTGGCTCACCGCACGGCCCACGGTTTTCGGCTGGTTCGTGCCATGCAGCGCGTATCCGTTGCCCAGATTCAGGCGATGGGTGCCGAGGACGCCCTCGTACCGCCGCTGGGTGGTGCCCAGGGGTGGCACCAGAATCTTACCGTCCACGACGATCTCCCGCCCGTCCGTGGCCGGCAACACCTGTCGCCGACCGTCGGGAAGCACTCGCACGACGTCGTTCCCAGCAACCGTGATGAGAGAGCCGTCAGCAAGGGCGAGCGACTGTCCGTACTCGAGGCGCGCCAATCCCAACCCGCGCTTGCGCGATTGCTCCACGTAGTGCCAGTCCGGTGGCGCCCACACCGGCGCCTCTTCCTTGCTCTGCACCAAAAGACGCCCGCGCGGGGTCTCGAACTTCCAGACGCTGGCGCCTCCTTCCTTAACCATCGTCTTGCCGCTGCCCGTGGCAACCTCGGTCGAATAGAGGATGGCCCCATGCTGCTTGTACCAGAGACGCCGCTCCTCGAGGCTGATCACCAGGTAGGGCCGATCGCGCGGCGGCTCCGGCGCCGCCTCCACGTCGCGCAGCATCCGCTCCGACCCGGCGACGCGCCAGCGAGCGCTTTCGAGGACCTCGAGGCGATCCTCGAGCACCAGGCGGGCCACGTCGCGCCGGAGACGCACTCCCACGGTATCGACGAGAAGCACGGTACTGGCCGCCATGAGGGCCAGCGCGATTCCGACGAGCTGGACGGCCGCGCGGCCGTGGCGAAAGAAATCGACGACACCGGTCCTGAGCTTCGGGAAGAACGTCGCTTCGCGCATGTCAGTGGAAATACACCCCCATGCCGGGCTGCAGGTTCTCGCGGATGGCCTCGAGGTCCGGCGCCTCCGCCCGGACGCTGCCGGGCAGGATGTAGTCCAGGTCACTGAGGGGCCCCACGGCGGGCCGCGAGTAGAGAACAGCTCCGCTGTCCAGGAAGATGGCCAGCGGGCCCAATGCGCCAGGAATCCGTCGGTCGTCCGGCGCCGACCACCCGCGGTCGGCGAACACCCACTCCGGAACCTCCCAGGGATACGATCCGTCCACAACCCGCGCGATCGAACGCTTGCCCAGCGGCGGGGCCAGGAGCACGGCGTCGGGTGGCGCGCCTACCGTTGCCTCCCGACCCAGGCTTACCCGCATCTCGCGGAGCCGTGCGCCGTGGCGCTCCAGGTACAGCAGACCGTTCTCGGTGTCCACTGCCAGATGCAGATCCGTATCGCCCAGCGCCTGCCGGCGCGCCAGCTCGACGGCGATGGCCAGGCGGTTCTCCTCCGAGGCGGCGATGGCGTCGACCCGTCGGCTCTCGGTTTCCGTCATGGAAGCGCGCATGCGCAGAAGTTCCAGGCCATACTGCACGCGCTTGTACGCGAGGACGACGTCCGTCACGAGGAGGACGGCGATGCCCAGAGCGATACCCGTCACGATCCGCGGGTGCGCCTCGCGAAGCTCCCGCCAGCCCGGGGGTGTTCTACGAGCGACGCGATCACGATGTCGAGCTCGCTCCACCCCCGGTCCGACGCGAAGAAGAACGCCTTTCCACCGCTCTCGGCCGACTACCGCCACGAAGCCGAGCTCGAGCTGGTCTCGGTTCCGCGGTGGGCCGCGTCGTCGTTGACGTTCAGCGTCCGCAGCATCTGCGTGAAGGTCCGCGCCATCGAGTCGTAGCCGCTGCCGGGGACGATGCACAGGGCGTAGATCACGT
>DAISKN010000012.1:0-23594 GCA_036820975.1 Acidobacteriota bacterium
CGAATCACCTCGAGCGTGACCTTGGTCCCGGCGCCGCCCGCATCATCGCTTCTCCGGCGATGACGTTCACTTCCCGCGTGTTGATGCCTCCCACGGATTTGAGGAGGTCCCCAGGCTCGACGCCCGCTTTCTCCGCGGGTGAGCCGGGAAGGACGCTCACCACCTGGAGGTAGTACCGCTTCGTGAGCTCGACGCCGATGTCGGCCTTCTTGTGGGCTTCGGGATCCTTGAACGCCAGGTACTCCTCGGCGTCGAGATAGACGCTATCGGGGTCGAGCGCCTCCAGCATGCCCCGGATCGCGCCGTCCATCACCTGATCCATCTCCGGCGCGGTGAGGTAGTTGTTCATCACCAGCGTCACCACGTCCTGGAAGACCGAGAGATACCGGTAGGCGCTGTCGCGGGCGAGGGCCCTCCCGAGAAAACCGCCGAGGATGGCGTAGAGGACGAAAGGAACGGAGAACGCCAGGAGGAGATGCTTGAACCGTAGGCTTTTCATGAGCGCTCGCGACCTCCCAAAAGGATGATTGTCATTCATTTTGACCTGGGGAGCCCCCCCGGTCAATTCACAGGTTCACGCCCCGCGAGACGCCTCGCGGGATCGAGCCACTTCTCCGGGTCTTCGGGTTTGCCTTGCGCTCGAATCTCGAAGTACAGACGAGGTCCCTCGAGCGAGCCCGTGTCTCCCACCCGGGCGATGGGAGCTCCGCGGGCGACGCGGGCGCCGACCTCGACCTGGAAATCGGAAAGATACCCATAGAGGCTGTGGACACTTCCCGTATGCTGGAGGATGAGGAGCTTCCCATAGCCCTGGAACCAGGAGGCGTAGACCACCTGCCCCTCGTAGACCGCCTGGACCGGCGTTCCCACCGGAGCATCGATCTCGATGCCGTTCCGCACCGTTACCGTCTTGAATCGCGGGTGGAGCTGCGTGCCGAATCGCGCTTCGAGCTCGCCCTCGACCGGCCATCCGACTTCTCCCTCGAACATTCTCATGGGAAGGTCGACGCTCCCTGCGGCGGACTCCCCCGCGGCGAGAGACTCGACGAGCTTTCCCAGCTCCTCTTTCGCCTCTTCGAGCTCGTGGGCGAGGCTGCCCGTCATCTCCTGGCGGGCATAGACCTCTCCCAGGAGCGCCCTCCGGCTCGCCCGGCGACTCTCGAGAGTCCTCGTGGTGCCCTCGAGCTCCTTTCTCATCTGGAGCATCGCCTCGGTCTGCACCACGAGCTCGGCCTTGGCCTGCTCGAGGAGCTTCTCGTCCTCGAGAAAGACGCGCATCTTCTCCGCGTCCTCGCGCGCGAGGCGCGAGATGTACCGGTAGGCCCGGGTCAGCTCGGAGGGTGTCTCGACGGAGAGAAGAAGCCTCACGTAGCTCAGCCGGCCGAGCTTGTAGAGGCTGCGCGCCCGGCTCTGCAGGTACGGCTGGAGCTCGTCGATCGATTTCTCCAGGACCTGGATCCGTTTCAGGTTCTCGTCCATCGCCCGATATCCTCGATCGAGGCGCAGCTTCAAGCGCTCGAGCTCGTCGCCGGCGACTCGGATCTCGAGGTCGAGCCGGTGAAGCTCGCCCAGGAGCGACGTTTCCCGGCGGTCGAGCGTTTCGAGCTCATGTCGCAGATCGGCGAGCCGCTCGTCCAGAAGCTCGAGCTTCTCCTCCTCGGCGGAGAGCCGGCCGGTGCTCGCCGGAGCCGCGGGCTCCTGCCCGAAGGAGACGGAGAGCCCCGCCAGAACGACGAGCCCTTGGAAGCAAAGCCGCGACGACTTCAATCTTTCGAAACAGTATGAGCGGCCGCGTGGCATCGATGCAAGCCCGGGTCTATACTCCACAAAAGCCATGCGCTTCATGGGATTGGACGTGGGCGACAAGCGAATCGGAGTCGCCATCTCCGACGAGAGCGCCCTCATCGCCTCTCCCCGCGAGACGTTGGAGCGAACGGGAAACAGGAGAGACATCGCCCATCTGCTCGAGCTCGCGCGCCGCGAGGAGGTCTCCGAGATTCTGGTGGGGATGCCGTGGAACCTCGACGGCACGTCCGGACCCCAGGCCGACAAAGTGAGCCGATTCGTCGATGCCCTCCGCGCGTCGACCGAGATCCCCATCGCCGTCTGGGATGAAAGGCTTTCGACCGTCAGGGCCGAGGAAGCCCTGATCGAGGCGGACGTTTCTCGCGAAAAGAGGCGCGGCGTCGTCGACCGGGTTGCCGCGGCGATCATCCTTCAGAGCTACCTCGACGCGAAGCGGGGCACCCGAGCCGACCGGGAAGGCGACGGCCCCTAGCGCCTCATGCGCCTGCTCAAGTCCCTCGTTCTTCTCCTGGCTCTTTCCGCCGTCGGCGCCGGTATCGTCGCCTATCGCGCCTACACCATGGCCGGCGAGCCTTTCCGGGGATACGACGAGGAGGAGGTCTTCTTCACGGTGGAGAAAGGCGCGACCGGCATCCGGATAGCACAGTCCCTGGAAGAGCGGGGAATCATCCGCGACCGCCGGCTCTTCGTGCTCGCGCTCCGTTTCCGCGCCGGCGGGAAGTCGGTGCAGGCGGGCGAGTACCGATTCGCGGAGCCGCTATCCTCGTTCGACGTCCTTTCGAAGCTCGTATCCGGGGACACGTTCACGTTCGCCGTGACCATTCCCGAGGGGTTGACCCTCGTCGAGACCGCGGACCTCCTCGGGGCGCGGGGCCTCGCGGACCCGAGCGCCATCCGCGCGGCTTTCGAAGAGGCGTCCCTGGTGGCGGATCTCGATCCCGACGCCCGGAACCTCGAAGGCTATCTCTACCCCACCACCTACCGTTTCCCGAGGAGCGTCGCTCCGGAGGAGCTCGCCCGGACGCTCGCCGGCCAGTTCAAGCGGGTGTTCGACGAAAACGAGCGGGCGCGGGCCGCGAAGCTCGGCCTGACGGCGCGCCAGGTGGTTACTCTCGCCTCGGTCATCGAGAAGGAGACCGGGCTCGCCGAGGAGCGGCTCCTCATCGCCTCGGTCTTCTCGAACCGCCTCCGCATCGGCATGCCGCTTCAGTCCGATCCCACGATCATCTACGCTCTCGAGCTCGCCGGTCGATTCGACGGGAATTTGAGAAGGTCGGACCTCGAGCTCGACTCTCCGTACAACACCTATCGCTACCCCGGCCTTCCTCCGGGACCGATCGCATCTCCTGGAGAGGCGTCGATTCGCGCCGTGCTCGAGCCCGCGGAGACGTCCTTTCTCTATTTCGTGTCGAGAAACGACGGCTCCCACCATTTCTCCAGCACCTATTCCGAGCACCTGAGAGCGGTCCGGGAGTATCAGGTCGAGTACTTCCGAAGAAAGCGCCGTCAATGAAACGACGGGCCCGGCGAGCGAGGACCGCCTGCCTCCTCGCTCTCGGGTACGTCGCTCTCACCTGTCTCTTCACCTATCCCCTGGTCCTCGAGCTCGGGACGCACCACGTCGGCGAGCCCCGAGGCGACGCCAAGGGCTATCTCTGGAACTACTGGTGGACGAAAACCGCGCTCTCCCGGGGAACGAGTCCCTTCGAAACGGACGCCATCTTCCACCCCATCGGGATCGGCCTCGCGTTCCATACGCTCGGCTTCCTCCAGGGCGTGGAGTTCGCCCCCTTGAGCTTCGTCGTGGGAGAGGTGGCGGCGGCGAATCTCGTGGTTCTCTGGACGTTCCCGGCGTCGGCCCTCGCGGCCTACGCCCTCGCCCGCGCCGTGGGAGCGGGAGTCGCGGGGTCCTTTCTAGCGGGCGTCGTCTTCGCGTTCTGCCCCTATCGGCTCGCGAGACTCGCGGGCCACTACGATCTCCTGGGAACGGAGTGGATTCCTCTCTACGTGCTGGCTCTCTTCAAGCTCGCGGAGACGGAGCGCATTTCGATCCCCCGCGTGCTCGCCGCGGGCGCTCTCGCCGCAGCGTGCGGCTACACCGCGTCCACCTACCTCGTCTTTCTCGGTCTGCTCACGGTTCTGTTTCTGGCCGTCCGGCCCCGCATCGCCGCGCGCGCCGGCGCGGTGGGGGCCGTCGCAGCCGTCCTCCTCCTCCCGATGCTCGAACAGGCGTACGCCGACCGGACGAGCTGGACTTACGCGCCCTACCCCGGCGTGGAGCGGTACGTCGCCGATCTCGCCTCTTACTTCACGCCGTCCCCGCGGCAGAGTCTTCTCGGACCGATCGCGGGCCACGCCTTCGACCCGAACCTCACCGAGACCACGGTCTTCGCGGGATACCTCGTCCTCGCTTCGGGCCTCGCCGGGCTCGCACTTCGACGGCGAATTCCGGGAATCGCCTTCTGGCTGGCCTCGGCGGCGGTGTTCTTCGTGCTGAGCCTCGGGACTACGCTCCGCGCGGCGGGAACCGACACCGGGGTTCCGCTTCCGTTCACTCTCTTCACGATCACGCCGGTTCTCGACGAGCTCCGTGCGCCGTCGCGCTTTTCCGTCGTAACGGTACTCTCGCTGGCCGTGGTCCTCGCCCTCGTCTGGTCTCACCTGGTGAGAGGCCGGCGCCGGGAGTGGCTGCTCGCGTCCGGTGCCGCTTTCGTCCTGATCGCGGAGTACATCGCGCTTCCGACGCCGCGGTTCCCCGCGGGCGCTTCTCCCCTCTACCACGAGCTCGCGAAGAGCGAACCGGGCACGGTCGTCGAGATCCCCGGGATCGAACAGGCGCCGGTCGAGACGATGTACCACCAGACGATCCACGGCAAGCCGATCTTCGTCGGCACCGCGGCGCGCATCCCCCGGGAGAAGAGCGAGTACTACCTCGGTCTTCCCCTGGTGCGGCCGCTCATCGATCTGCGCAAGGGGAAGATCGAGCCTTCGCCCGAGATCATCGAGAGGGACCGGGAGGCCGCTCCGCGGGTGGCGCGTTTCCTGGGCCTCGGCTACTTCGTGATCGACCGCGGCTACGAGAAACGCGGCGTCGTCTCGTACCTCGAGCAGGTGCTCCCCGTCGACCGCTGGTACGAGGACGAGAGCGTCATCGTCCTTCAGACGCGCCGTGAGGATCTCCCCCCGGATCCACGCGTCCTCGAGGCGGGCGCTTCTTCCTCCCGGCAGCATTTCGAGAGCGGTTTCCTCCCCGCGGAGCGCGAGGGCGACTCATCTTTCCGTTGGGCGAACCGGGAACGATCGACGATTCTCTTTCGGCGTCCCGAAGGCGCGCGGCTCGCGATCCTCGAGCTCGCGCCGCTCGAGGGTCTGCCGCTCGAAGTCGAGGCTCGACTCGACGGTCGCGATCTCGGGGTGCGGGAGCTCACCCGGGGCTGGCAGGAGGTTTCCTTCGCGCTCCCACCCGAGCAGGGCGGCGCGGTCGCGCGCCTCTCGCTGCGATGGTCCTCGCTGAGGGAGGCCTCCGCCCGCGACCCTCGGCGGCTCGCGGCCCGAGTGCGCGCGTTGAGGCTGGAGTGAGTTTTCTTGCTAACATGATGGCATCATGAAAACCCTTCTGCTGTTTCTCGGAATCGCGGCCTTCGGCCAAAGCGTCGATCTCGACGAGGAGCTCCGCAGGGAAGTCCGCGCCGGACACTACCAGCTCGCGGAGAAGCTCCTGGAGAACGCGGACGTCGATCCCGACTCCCGGGACCGCGAGGGCTGGACCGCGCTCATGTACGCGGCGCGCTCCGAGAACCAGGACCTGGTGGTGCTCCTCTTGAAGGCGGGCGCCGCGCTCGATCTGGCGAACCAGGACGGCGAGACCGCTCTCGTGGTGGCCGTGAGGCGCGGAAACGTCGAGGCCGCCCGGCAACTCCTGATGGCGGGAGCCGACGTGACACCGAAGGATGCGCGAGGGCGGACGGCCCTCGACTGGGCGGAAGCCGACAGCCGCACGTACCTGTCGCAGATCATCCGCATCGCCAGCCGGCCGAGCGTCGCCCGGGTCACGGTGGCGGAAAAGCCGATCGACCTCGGATCCGAGCCCCTCGTTCCCCCGAGGGTCGTGAAGGAGACACCGCCGCTCTATACCAAGAACGCATTCGATCGCGGGGTCGAGGGAAGAGTGGTGCTCAAGGTCATCATCCGCAAGGACGGCTCCATCGGGCCGGTCCGCGTGGACCAGAGCTTGGACGACGAGCTCGACGCCGCGGCGGCGGAGGCCATCCGCAAATGGCAGTTCGACCCCGCGAAGGTCAAGGGCGAGCCCATCAACGTCCTCACGAACATCGAAGTCGACTTCATCATCCAGAAGCACAAGAAGAGCGAGGTCTCCGCGCACCTTCCCGCGCCCCGTTGAGGAGAACCAGGGCGAAGAATTCGATTCTCATGACGCGCTCCCTTGGTCGGAACGCGAGCCGATGGTACTACCGGACTGGGACGACGTTGCAGCAATACCGTCCCTCTGAGCTCAAGGCTTTCTCACGGGGCGCGGCGCTGTGGCCTCAGGCCCGGCACCCAGAAGCGACTACGGGAGCAGAGTGCCCGGACGCGCAAGCCGACTCCAGGGCCTTCAATATGCGATAGCGTAGCAATCCCGCCGCGGATCCGCCGCGGCGAAGCGGTTGCCCGTCGCCGGGTCGATCATCACGCCCGTAGCGCAGCCCGACATCCCGAACGTCCTGAGGCGCCCGACGCTGTGGCCTCGCGCCTTCAACTCGTTATAGACCTCGTCCGGAACCATGGCCTCGACGTTCAACCGGTTGAAGCCGGGCGTGTGGGGCCAGAACGACCCGTAGAAGTGCTCGGTCTGCACTCGCGGGCGTTCGAAGGCGAAGTGGAGGTTGGGGTACCATTCGTCCCAGAAATCCACCACGCTCAACAGCGCCTGCAGAATCGTCTGGTCCTGGTTGTCGCCGCCCGGCGTTCCGATGGCCAGCATGGGTGTCTCGCCCTTGAAGACCAGGCTGGGCGTCAGCGTGTAGCGCGGCCGCGCGCGCGGACGTATTTGGTTCGCGCGCGTCTTGTCCAACCAGAACTGCTCGCCGCGAACGCTCATGCCAATGCCGGTATCCCCCAGGATCACCGAGCCCGGCACCCACCCGCCGCTCGGCGTCGCGTCGAAGATGTTGCCCTCCTCGTCGATCACGGCCATGTGCGTGGTGTCCTTGACGATGCCAGAGGAGTCGTCCTCGCGCGTCGAGGTGGCGTCGGCCACGCTGGCCTTCCAGAAGTTCCACTGCTTCACGCGCGGGTCGTGCTTCATCGGGTCGCCGGCGATGAAATGCGTGGATGCCTTCGTCGGGTCGATCAGCGCCGCGCGCTCCTTCGCGTAGGCCTTGGACAAAAGCCCCTCCGCCGGCACCTGGACGAACGCGGGGTCCGCGTAGTAGGTGTCGCGGTCCGCATAGGCCAGCTTCATGGCCTCCACGATCGTGTGGAGGTAGTCGGCGCTGGCGTAGCCCATCGCGCGCAGGTCGAACTGCTCGAGGATGTTCAGCGCCTGCAGCAGCACGGGACCCTGGCTGCCGAAGCCGTGCTTGTAGATCGTATAGCCGCGATACGTCGTGCGCGCCGGCTCCTCGACGCGGGCAAAGAACTCCGCGAAGTCGGTGAGGTCGAACGGCGCGCCGTGCTCCTGGAGGAACGCCACCATCTCCCGCGCGATGTCGCCCTTGTAGAAGCGGTCGCGCGCTGCCGCGATGGCTGCGGCCCGCCCCCGGGACCTCGCGCTGCGTTCGGCCTCCACCATGCGCTCGAGCGTGCGCGCGAGCGTCGGGAGCTTGATCGTCTCACCGGGCCGGAACTCCGTTCCATCGGGCTTCAGCCAGTAGGCCTTGTTCGCGGGCCAGCGCTCGAAGAGCTTGCGCTGATTGCGGATGGCGCGCGCCGTGCTGTCGCGCATGGGAAACCCGTGCTCGGCGTACGCGATGGCGGGCGCGGCCACCTCTTCGAAGCTCATCGTCCCCCAGCGCTCCAGCACGGTGAGCGCGGCGTGCAGCGCTCCCGGAACAACCGCCGGGTCCAGCCCTTCGCCGTCGAGGCTCTTTCCGCGCGACAGGAACCAGTCCACGTCCACCGCCTTCGGCGCCCACCCTTGTCCGACGATGGAAGTGACCTTCTTCTCCTTGACGGGGTAGACGAGGACCAGCGCTTCCCCGCCAAGACTGTATAGATCCTGTTCGAGGACGCCCCCCGCGAGGAGCGACGCGACGCCCGCGTCGAAGGCGTTGCCACCCTTCAAGAGGACGCCGAACGCGGCGGCCGTGGTCAGCGGGTGGCCCGTAGAGACGCCACCGGTGGGTCCCATCACCGCCGGACGCAGCGCGGAGTCCGCTGGTTTCTGGTCTTGGAGCGGCACCTGTGCACCGCCGGCCGACGGGAGCGCGGCAGTGAGCAGAAGGGCGAGAGCGGCGCGGGTGCTCGTCATGCGCAGAGGATGGCGATCTGCGGGGGGAAAGTCAAAAAAGGCCTCGCGTCGCCAGAGCGGGTCGGTGTCGCGCGCTCGAAATCAAGAAAGCAGCCCAGTAGGTCTCCGTTCCCGGGCCCTCGCACGACGCGTTGGCTGATTCCGTTGACGGGATTCAGATTCCCAGCAGGTTGGGGAAAGTCTTCTCGTACCCCTGCTCTCTCGCCCACACGTCCAGGCTGAGGGCGGACATCTCGTCGACTTCGGGGATGGCTTCCGGTTCCACATCGAGACGAACCACGTGGAGGTAGCGCCGGCAGCTCTCGCACGTTCGCACGCGGATCTGGGGAAGCTCCGCAGCCTCGTGAAACGCGACGGCTCCTCCGCATCCGCTGCAGCGATCGCGGGACGCCGGCCATTCGTCAAAGCAGAGCGAGCACACCAGGGAAAACGCGGTTCCGTCCCCCTGGGAGCGAAGGCATCCTGCCTGCGGCGGATGCCCGCAGCGGGGACAGCCACGAGGATCGGGGCCTCGGGGAGGCTCGCTCGAGGCCTGGAACAGCACCCGGGCGAAGAAGCTCCGGGGTGACGAATTGTCCTCGAGGGCGCGCCGGCAGTTTTCCTCGTCGATCTCACGCGCCGCGGCGCGCAAGAGGTCGGGCCCGATTACAGCGACCAGCGTGACGAGCCGGGGAAGCGAGGCCAGGGGCGCTCCCGGATCCACCTCGTGTTGAAAGGCGGCGATCTCCGCGTAGAACGAGAGCGCGTCCCGACCCTCGGGACGACGCTCGGCGAGAACGCGGGCGCGCGAGGCGCGGGAGAGAAAGCTCCGCGACATCAGAATCGATGCACCTTCGGAGGTCCGAGCCGAACTCCCTTTCTCGAGAACACCTCGACCTCGACCCGGTCGGGATGGACGGTGACCCGGGTGAAGTTGTCGGCGGTTTGCACCGGCCCGGCCTCCGCGAGCTCGAATGTGAGATCGCCGGCCCGGATCGTTCCGTCGAGCCGGAAGAGCGCCGCCGGCCCGCCGGGGTAGGGCCAGAAGAACGGTGAGGAGACGATCGAGACGAGCTTCGTCCCGGATCCTCCGACCGCTCGCAGCTCGGCGGAGACCGAGGCGTGTACGTCTCCCGAGAGGAAAACCACGCGCTCGCATCCGTGATCCACCATGAAGTGCAAAATGTCCTCACGGTCGATCGGAAAGCCGCTCCAATGGTCCTTGAATTTCGTGCGGACCTCGGGGAACAAGGGAACCGAGGTTGCGACGAGCTTCACTCTCCCGGAGCCGTCGGTGAGCCAGCTCTTCAGCGCGTCCATTTGCGTCTCGCTCACCATGTGGAGGTTCTCGCCATCCTCGCCCAGGAGACGCTCGGTGCGGACGTCCATCACGAAGAAGTCGCAACAGCCGTCGTGGAAGCGGTACCAGAGCTTCTCGGGAACGCCGTCGATTCCATGGCCTTTGACGGCGAACAAAGGACCGTGGCTCGCCTGGTAGGTCAGATAGGCGTGGATTGCCGCTGGATAGCGCACTCGAAGATCCTTCGGCGAGGCGTTCTTCGGCCACCCGTCCTCGATCTCGTGGTCGTCGAGCATCATGTACGTCGGGACGCGGCCCATGAGGCGGCGGATGTTCTCCTGACCGAAAGCTTCGCGGTAGCGCTCGAGGTAATCGTCGAGGAGCTGGTCGGGAAAAAGGAACCCGAGGTCGTCGGCGTAGATCTGATCCCCGAGCATCAGGAGCGCGTCCGTGGACCTTCCTTCGGCTTCTATCTGCCGAAGCATGGACCCGAAGATTCGGTCGCCCCTCGCATCGAGCCACGTCCCGCCGAAGAGTCGAGGGAGGTACCTGCAGGAGCCCATGAGGAACGAACGGCTCGCGCCGCGATCGTCGGTCCCGGTGTGGAAGCGGGAGCGGCTGGCATCGCTCCAGTCGAGATCCGAAGCCTCGGTCTCCGAGAAAAAGTACCCCATCTCGTACTCGTGCTCCGTCCCGGGCTCGAGAGAGTCGAAGACGACCACCCCCGTGAGATCGAAGTTCGGATTCATCTTGAAGAAGACGGGATCCGAGAAGCCGCCGCTCTTCGAGCTCCGGATCCGCGCGACGCCGCACGCCCGCCGCGGTCCTTGGGGTGTCGCCTCGTACGCGGCGCGGCCCCAGAGACGGACGCGGGTCGAGGTCGTCTCTCCCACGATGGGACCGATGTTGAGTGGAAGGACTTTCACGGAGCGAGGATTCTAGCGCGAACCTCGACTACAATCCCGGTCCATGGATGACGCAACGCGCCGCAGAGAGTTTCTCGCGTACTTCTCGGGCCTCGGCCTCGCCTCGACTCTCTTCCCCGGAGCGCTCTGGGCGAAGACGCAGGGGGAGGGTACGGCGACTCTCGAGGGGATCCGCGAAGCGGCGAAGCTCGCGGGCCTCGACTTCACGGAGTCCGAGCAGGAGGCGATGCTCGAGGGCGTGAACAAGAACCTCTCACGATACCGGGAAATTCGAGGGAACTCCCTGCCGAACGAAGTTCCGCTTCCCCTCTACTTCGATCCCCGTGTTCCGGGCGAGAGCTCGGATTGGAGCGTCGGGTTCCGCGCGAGCCCGCCGCCCCGAGTCGAGCGCCCGGGAAATCTGGAGGAGGCCGCGTTCTGGCCCGTCACTCATCTCGCGGAGCTCGTGCGGACGAGACAGGTGAGCTCGGTCGCGCTCACGGAGATGTATCTCGCGCGGCTCGAGAAGTACAACCCGCTCTTGAACTGCGTCGTGACTCTGACGAAGGACCTCGCGATGTCCCAGGCACGGCGGGCCGACTCCGAAATCGCCGCGGGCCGCTACCTCGGGCCGCTCCATGGAATTCCGTGGGGAGCGAAAGACATCATCTTCGCCAGGGGATACCCGACGACCTGGGGTGCCGGGCCGTTTCGGGATCGAGTCCTCGACGTGGACGCGGCTGTGGTGGAGCGGCTCTCGGAGGCGGGGGCGGTCCTCGTGGCGAAGCTCACGACGGGCGAGCTCGCGTTCGGCGATCAGTGGTTCGGCGGGCGCACCAGAAGCCCGTGGAATCCCGAGGAGGGATCGAGCGGCTCTTCCGCCGGCTCGGGCGCGGCGACGGCGGCGGGTCTCGTCGGCTTCGCCATCGGGACCGACACCGGAGGCTCCATTCTCGCGCCTTCGGTCCGCTGCGGCATCGTCGGAATGAGGCCGACCTTCGGTCGCGTGAGCCGCTACGGAGTGATGGCCGCCGGTTTCAGCCTCGATCGCATCGGTCCCATGTGCCGCACCGCCGAGGATTGCGCGCTCGTGCTTCGGGCCATCGCCGGTCCCGACGGAATAGATCTCTCGGTCGCGGACGTCCCGGTCTCCTGGGATGCGGAGCGCGACCCCTCGACGCTCCGCGTCGGCTACACGAAGGAGCTCTTCGATCGGGAGACGGATCCCGAGATCCTCGCCAACGACGCCGCCGCCCTCTCCGAGATCCGCTCTCTCGGGATCGCGCCCATCCCGGTGACCCTTCCGGAGAGCGACATCAACTTCTTCATCGAGTACGTCGAGAGGGGCGCAGGCTTCGAGGAGTTCGCGAGGAGCGGGAGAGACGAGGGACTCGTGCGCACCCGCCACCGAGCGGAGCTCCGCGTCGCCCATCTGGTCCCCGCCGTCGAGTATCTCCAGGCGAACCGGCTGCGGTACCGGCTCATGCAGGAAGTCGCGCGCGCGATGTCGGAGGTGGACGTCCTCGTCACCACGCGCCCGACGCTCGATCCGAAGACGAGCGTCAATCCCATCACCAGCCTGACGGGCCACCCCGCGGTCGCCGTGCCGAACGGCTTCACCGCGAAGGGAACGCCCACGGGAATGGTGCTCGTGGGACGCCTCTATCGCGAAGGGGAAATGCTGCTCCTCGCGAAAGCGTACCAGGAGAGGACGCGGTTCTATCAGAGGCGGCCGGCGCTCCCGGCTTGAACGGGATCCGCCTCTGCCGCGCGCCGGCGGCGTTCTCAGAGCCGAACGGTCGAGCCTCCAGGGGTAATGACAACCTCACTTGCCTCCGAATGTCGAGGAGAAGGTCGTCTGGCGGACGCGTTCGAAGCCTGCATCGCCCCCATTGCTGTCAGCGAAAGTTACAGTCGCGGTGATTCAGCACAACCTGAATCGTAGTCCAGCTAAGTCCAATGAACTGATACCGCTACTCCGTGTAGCCCCGACAACAATCGGGCAAGATGCTGTAATTTTCGTCACAATTCCTTACACGCCGCCTTTTGATAGCGCGCGCATGGTTTTCCCAAGTATTTGAATCATAGCGATATGTGGCTCATGGCACCCTTCATGCAAGTTGAACTGCGAAATGGTCGTGTTGCGGCTAGCCGAGGTGCCTGAACCAGTTTGGCAAAAGCAGCGCCCAACAGGAGAAAGAATATGAACACCTTGAAACTGGCAGTACCTTTGTTCGTCGCCCTTACTTGCGGTCCCATGCAGGCATTGGCCACGCCAATGCTGGGGACGGCGGAAGCCTTCGCGGTCCTGGGTGCGTCTACGGTGACCAATACAGGCGCGACGACCATCACCGGAGACTTGGGTCTCCACCCAGGCACTTCGTACACTGGATCCGCGACCGTCACCCAAACTGGAGCGGTACACCTGACGGATGGGGTCGCGCTGCAGGCTCAGATTGATAACACCACGGCGTACAACGCTCTGAAAAATCTGTTGCCGACTACCGTGTTGACGGGTACGGATCTAGGTGGGCTGACCCTGACGTCGGGTGTCTATTTTTTCGCGAGCTCGGCTCAATTGACGGGGACGCTGACGCTCGACGCCGAGGGCGATGACAACCCGTTCTGGGTGTTTCAGATCGGCAGCACGCTCACGACCGCCAGTAACTCGGCAGTATCCATAATCAACGAGGGTGCGGACGGCAGTACCGCCGGCGGTTTGTTCTGGCAGGTCGGCAGCTCGGCGACTCTCGGAACCAGCACGGATTTCGAAGGAAGTATCCTGGCGCTCGCAAGCATCACTCTCAACACCACCGCAACAATTCATAACGGCAGGGCCCTCGCGCAAACTGGGGCGGTGACGATGGATACCAACACCATCGACATCAATTCCCCGCCCTTTACCGGCAGACTCACCGGCGGCATTGAGTTTGACGTTGTGGGGCGGGTCGTAGATGTAGATACCGGGCAGCCCCTGGCCGCTGTCCCGGAACCCTCCACACTTCTGCTGTTCGGCTTCGGGCTGGCAGGGTTGCTTGCCAATAGAACAAGAAGAGGATCGCTTCCCGTCCCTTGACGTTTTTCGCGGCAGCGCACCTCGCGCGCCATTTCCTGAGCATCGCCCGAGTCCGTGTCGGCCGGCGAGCTAGCTGCCTACGCCTGATCAACTCTCAGCAGCGAGCTGGCGAAGCTTTCGGTCGGAGGGAATGGGCGAACGCGAGAGCATGCGTTCCGCGCGCCGCAGGGTTTCGGCCGCTTCCGCGTTGCGGCCGAGCGCCCGATAACAACGGCCGAGCCAGAGCGCTGCTTCCCCCGCCGAGCGGTTATCCGGATCGAAGTCACGCCAGAAGCGATCGGCTCCCTGGGCGGATTGCAGCGCGGTTTTGTAGTCCCCGCGCTGCAATTGCACCCGCGCCATTCCGACCAACAGATCGGCGCGTGCGGGCGTAGTGCGCTGTTTCTGCACGTCGTTGAAGAGCGCCTCCGCCCGAGTGAACAACTGCTGGGCCGCATCGATTTCCCCGAGCTCGAGCCTCGCCAGGCCCGCTTCCAGTAGACCGTGCGCGTGATCGCCTCGGTGGCTGGGCTGGATCGCCGACGCCGCGGTACTCTTTTCCAGCCACTGCAGCGCATCGACGTGGCGGCCCTGCAGCCGCAGCAACGTACCGAGATTTCTCATGGCCAGGTGATTCGCCCGGGCCGACATACGCCCGCTCTCTTCGACGGTCTGTCGAAGTTGCCGATCGGCTTCATCAAACCGCCCCAGATACGCGAGCGCCAAACCGAAGCTCCCGCGCGCATGGAGCGCGTCCAACTGGGATTTGGACGCAACCGAGAGACGAACCGCCTCCTCGAGCCGCTCGGCTGCTTCGCTGCTCGATCTCGCCGCAAGGAGAGCGCTTCCCAGCTTGCGGACTCGTCCTGCGTGAGTGGCCGATCCAGGTTCGCCTTGCTTCAAGTAGATCACCACTGCGCGTCGAGCGTCGGCGATCGCCGCGTTCAGATCACCGATCTCTATCTCCAGGGGAACGATCGCCGACAGCGATTCCCCGAAAATCCTGCTGTCGTCGCCGAAAACGCGGGCCGCATTGGCGGACGCCTCCCGGTAGAGCGCAGAAGCCGCATCGAAGTCTCCCATGGCACTTAGCGCTTGACCGTAGTACAGCGTCGACTCCATCACTTTAGGGTGAGTCCTGTCGCCCCCGTGTATCTCGAGCAGGATATCGAACGCCTGGCGTGCGGGCTCGACGGCCAATTCGCGCCGTTGCGTAAGCGTATAAACATGACTCAACTGCTGAAGTCCGGTCGCGACTTCCGACGATCTCGGGCCCAGCGTAGCGGTGGCGGCGCGGATCGCTTCGAGCGCGGCCCGCTCGGCGACGGGATAGTCCGAGAAGACGATGCCCAACGCGGACTCGTGCAATTTCGCTCGAACGAACATCGGGCTTGCCGTATTGCCAGAGGCGGCGAGCACCGAGAACGAGCGTTCGAGCTCATGCCGCGCCTCTTCGTGTCTGCCCAGATACTCATGGGCCTGCGAGAGCAGCAGATGCAGTCGAGCGTTGAGTAGAGCGTCGGGCAGGGCGGCGGTCTTCTGCAGGCTCAGGGCTCGCTCGATCACCCGGGCCGAGTCGGCGTTCTCCTGCAGGCCGAACAGACTCTCACCGAGAATCGAGAGAAGCTCGAGTTGTATTCCCGGATCTCCATCGCCTCGGTCCTGCAGCCTGCGCTCCGCCTGCCGCAGCAGATCCACCGCGGACAGGACCTTCCCTTCGTCCAGGGTTGGATCGGCCTCGCGGAACACCGAGGCAATGAAATCCTTCACTTCCTCCGCTCTGGCTTTCTCGGCCAGAGCCACTCGGGCCTGCCACGCCGCGACACTCGCGCCGACGAGGATTGCCGCGAGTATGGCTACGGCGGCGCCGACCGCGAGGGTGTTCCGTGCAACGAACTTACGGACGCGATACCAGCGACTGTCAGGCAGAGCGAGCACCGGTCGCCCGCTGAGATAGCGGCCGATATCGTCGACGAGGGCGTGGACCGTCGAGTAACGATCCTCCGGCTTCTTCTTGAGCGCCTTGAGAACTATCGTGTCGAGATCGCCCCGCAGGGACTTGCGCCATCGACGGTCCGCGACTTCGCTGGGCGGAGGAGGCTCGGCTTGCACGATGGCGTCTTCCAGCGCGCCGCGAGAATCGCGCTTCAGCGTGTAGGGACGCGAGCCGCTGAGCAGCTCGTAGAGAACCACCCCCAGGGAGTAGACATCCGAAGCGATGTTGAGCGGCTCACCGAGGATCTGCTCGGGCGACGCGTACTCGGGCGTCAACGCGCGTCCAGAGAGCTCGGTGAGCCTGGTTTCCTTCGCCTGGCCTTCCTCCAGCAGCTTTGCGATCCCGAAATCCAGCAGTCGGACCTGGCCATCGGCGGTGACGAGGATATTCGCGGGCTTCAGATCCCGATGCAGGACGAGCTTGGCGTGGGCGTAGGCAACGGCGTTCCCCACCTGGCAGAACAACCTGAGGCGCGAGCTCGGCTCGAGCTGGTGCTCGTCGCAGTACTCGTCGATCCGACGGCCTTCCACGTACTCGATGGCGAGAAAAGGCTGGCCCTGCGCCGTGAGGCCCACATCGTACAAGCGCGCGATGTTCGGATGAGTGAGCGTCGCGAGGATTTCCCGCTCGCGGGCCATCCGCTCCGCAAGTCCCGAGCGCTTCCATGCTCCATGCGGAAGTTTCAACGCGACCGGTCGATGGATCAGGCCGTCGCTGCGCTCCCCCAGCCACACCGCGCCCATGCCGCCGCTGCCCAGCTCGCGCACCAGCCGATAGGGTCCGACGGCGTCGCCAGGCTGATCCCCGCTGGCGCCGGTTTCCACCAAATCCCGCGCGTCGAGATCGAACTTCGGGAGCGTGTCGAGAAAGCCGTCGCCGGCGCCGTGTCCGGCGCGCGCGAGGAGATCCCGCAGGCGGGGCTTGAGTGCCGCGTACTGTGGCCCGAGCGCTTCTATCCACTGCTCCCGCTGCGATGCCGGTTGATCGAGGGCGCCATCCAGCAGGTGATTCAGCTCGGCCCAGGTGCTTGCGTCGATCTCGAGCCTTTGCATGAAGGGCCCCCGCTCTTACGCGCCGTCGCCCGTGCAAGGCACCCTTTGGTGTCGTCATACGGGGGCGCGCGTGACGCTCCGTCGATTATGGTCGCATCCCGAGGGTTGTCAAGCTCGGAATTGCCTGCTGGCTCCGCAGCCGGTCATGCACCAGCTCGGTAGCGATATTCGCCGAACGAAGAACGCCGTTCAGCGTCGAATCGAACAGATAGTCGCCCACCACGGCGAGGCCCGCGTGCTGGACCGGCTCGGGCTGATGCGCCGAAGACGGGTCGCGCAGCGGATAGCCGCCCGGTTGCCCGCTCACCGCCCCTGCCCAACGATGCACCTTGCCTTCGACAAAGCGCCGGCGCGCTTCGTCGTAGAGCTCGTCGGGAAGCGATTCGATCGCGCGCCGAATCAGCGCGGGATCGTCGGCGTTGCAGGATGACAGCGCGTCGGCCCCCGCCAGCAGCCAGCCCAAAACGCCATAGCCTCCAGCGTTATCTGGCGTACGTTCGTCGTATACGCAACAGCCGCCGAAGGCCTCGAGCATGACCCATGAACCAGCGATCCGCCGGCGCCAGAACGGCCGGTCGAAGAGGATCGAGATGCGCAGGTAGTGGCCGGGCCGGTCGTAGTGCGCGACATGCTTCGCCATCGCGCGGCGCAGCCGCTCGCCGGCCCATTCGATTTCCTGCAGCCGGTTGTACGGCAGCGCGACGACGACCGCGTCGAAATCCTGCTGCACCAGACCTCGAGCGCGGCGGAAGCTCACGGAATAGGTCTCCTCCCGATTCCTCGAAACCCGCACGACCGGAGCCTCGAGCTCCACGCTTGTGCGGGTCAAGCTCGCGAGAAGCCGCCGCGGCAGCATCTCCATGCCGCCTTCGATCGAGTACTGTGCGCCATAGCCCGGCAAGGACTTCAGGAAGTTCCTCAGTCCGATGAGCCCGTTCGTTAGATGCGGCTCCGTCGCCAGGTCGCTGTGGGCGCCGATCCTCAGATACCGCCTCGCGACGGGATCCGCTACCTGGTCCAGAATCTCCTCGCACGTGCGGCGCGCCCAGGGATGTTCGTTGTCCTGCGGCGCGAAGCCACGGTACCAGCTTTCGAGCGGAAGCATGGCCACTGCCTGGCGGTGGAAATCCTCGATCGCCCTCAGGGTAGATTCGCCGCAGTGCATCCCGATCTCGCTCTTGTCGCGCAGGAGCACGCCATTCAGAACGACCGCGGTACCATGAGTCGGCACAGCCGTCAGCCCCAGCTCCCGGATCAGCTGTCGGAGCGGGTCGGGGCCTATCGCCTCGTAGGCGTAACACTCCGCGACACCGGCCTCGTACGTCATCGGCGCCGCGTCGAATCTGCGGGTCTGAATTTTGCCGCCCAGACGATGGCTTGCCTCGAGGAGCGTCAGGCGACACGAGGTGCCGAACTTCCGTTCCAGCAAACGCGCCGTCATGAGGCCACCCGGCCCGCCGCCAATGATTGCGACTCGAATCATGTCTCCCCTGCCTGGTAGAACGTCAGGAAGCCCGGGAAACCGGACAAAGCTTTGCGGAGTCGACCGTGTCCGTTTCCCGGAGATTTCGGCGTTATTACAGAGTGGAGGCAAAAGCCGTGGTGTTCGCACCCCCCCCCGCGGCGCCCGCACCATGCTCAATGCAAGCGCGAAAGACGTGAACCGGTGGAGGGAACGGATAGTGGGGCTCGACGAAAGGCTGCCCCTCCTGGATGGCCGGCTTGCCACCTACGTCAATCTCGACAACGCGGCCAGCACGCCTCCTTTACGGGAGGTTCTCGACGCGATCGGCCTCTTCTTGCCCTACTACTCGAGCGTCCACCGGGGTACGGGATTCAAATCGCGTCTCAGCACCGCAGCCTATGACGAAGCGCACGACACCATCGCGCGCTTCGTCGGCGCCGACACGAGCGCCAATACCGTCATCTTCGGGAAGAACACGACGGAAGCGATCAACAAGCTCGCTTTTCGCTACCCGCTTGCGCCTCGGAGCGTGGTGCTCTCTACCGCGATGGAGCACCATTCGAACGATTTGCCCTGGCGGGGTCGCGCGCAGGTCGTTCGCGCGCGCGTCACACGTGAGGGACGACTCGACGAGGACGACGTGGACCGGCTGTTCGCCGCCTACGGGGAGCGCATCGCGCTGGTTGCGGTGAGCGGAGCCTCGAACGTCACCGGCTTCGTCCAGCCGATCCATCGTCTCGCGCGAAAGGCTCACGCCGTCGGGGCCCGGATTCTCGTCGATGCGGCGCAGTTGGCCCCCCACCGTCGCATCGACGTCAAGCCGGACGACGACCCCGAGCATCTGGACTACGTGGTGCTCTCGGCCCACAAGATGTACGCGCCGTTCGGCACGGGGGCACTGGTCGGCCGTCGAGACACCTTCCTGCAGGGCGAACCGGAGTATCGAGGAGGTGGAACGGTCGAGATCGTGACCCCGACGGACGTGCACTGGGCGGGGCTGCCCGACCGTGAGGAAGCCGGCAGTCCCAACGTCGTCGGAGCCGTGGCGATGGCGGTGGCGGCCCAGACGCTGATGAACGAGGGGATGGACAACGTGACCCGGCACGAGGTCTCGTTGACGGCGTATGCGCTCGAGCAGCTGCGGTCGGTCGAAGGCGTCACGATCTACGGCGAGAGCGACCCCGGACAGGGCCAGGATCGAGTCGGCGTCATCGCCTTCAACCTGGGCTCGTCGCCCCACGCGCTGGTCGCAGCCATCCTCGGCTACGAAGCCGGGATCGGGGTGCGGAGCGGCTGCTTCTGCGCGCAATCGTACGTCACGCACCTGCTGGGGCACGGGGCGGAGCAACAGGCCCGCTGGCGGCGCAAGCAGCTGGCGGGCGATCGATCCGGACGACCGGGGATGGTCCGATTGAGTCTCGGCGCGTACAACACACCGGAGGACGTCGACGCCCTCGTCACGATGTTGCGGGGAATCGGACGGGACGACTACCAGGGCCAGTACTACCAGGTGGCGGAGACCGGCGACTACGAGCCTGCCGGGTACGCTGACGCGTTCCACAGCTGCTTCTCGTTGACGGGTCCGGAGACTCGACCGAAGCGATGAGGTGAAACTCCGGTCCCCTCGGTGTCTTTCCTGCCGAAAAGGGAGCGCGGTCTTTTTCGTCGTCTCCCGAGCTTCGTCGTACCCGGAAGAGTCGTGCGTTGCGTCCGTCGCGTCGGCATGGGATCGTAGGGCATGAGCTGCGTTCTACGGGCGAGCGGCACGGACTTCGACCCCGAAGCCTTTCTCGTGGAGAGCGAGCTCAGGGCCGGGGCCAACCCTGTCTACCGGCGCGGCGAGCCTCGACCGGGTGGAGAAACCTGGCAGTCCTCCGGCTTCCATGTAGGAGTAAGTGAAGCCGAGCTCAGCGACCTTCCCGGTCAGATTCGAGACGCCGTACGCTTCCTCTCGCGGCACGAGGAGGAGCTCCAGCGCCTGGGTCGATTCGAGGGCGTGGAGGCGGTATGCCTCGATTTCGCGATCGATCGCAAAGACGTCGCCATCCAGAGCGACGTGTTCGACGCCGAGCTTCTGTGGAGGGCCGGAGCCCTCGACATCGACCTCGTCGTCAGCCACTACGCGTAGGGACTGCGGCTACGGATCGCCCGTCGATTCCGCTGTCGGCGCGGGTGGAGGAGGAGGCGGCGGCAGGTTCGAGTTGAAAATGTCGACCGCGACGAGCCAGCGCCCGTCGGCCTGCTTGCGGCGAATCTCGACGAACTTGCCCTCGTCCGTGACGGGACCCGGTGCTCCCGGAATCTCCATCGTCATGCGGTAACTGCTGCGGACGAACGCCAGGTCTCCGCGTCCGTCGACCTCGTCCAGATCGAACGACATCTCGGTCACTTTGGGGAACGCCGCCATGAACTCTCTGATGGCCACCCGGCCCGCAACCGACGGTCCCCCAGGCGGCATCAGGATCGCGTCCTCGGTGTAGAGATTCATCATCGCGTCCCAGTCTCCGGAGACGAAGTTCTTGGAGAACTCGTCGTTCACGGAACGAATCGAAGCCTCATCGGCCTCGCTCAAAGACGGTGGAACGGCGTTGCACGCGGCGAGAGAAAGAACAGCAGCCGTAAGAGCCAACTTCCTCATCTGGACCTCCCTTCCATGTTCCAGGACTCCGCGGGGCGCATCTGAAGGATCCCCTCCTCCTTCATTAGCGCCTCGATCTCCTCGATCTCGTTCGGCATGAACTCCGTGAAATTCTCGACCCCGGTCTCGGTGACGACCACGACGTCCTCCATCCGCACGTAGAGCCTCTCCTCGTGCACCCAGAGCATGGGGTCGACGGAGAAGACGATGCCGGGAACGAGGGGGCCGGCTCGATAGTCGCCGACGTCGTGGACCGCGAGTCCCACGGGATGAGAGAGGTGTCCCCGGAACGAGAGCGCTTCTCTCGCGGCGCGCTCGTGGGCCTCGCTCGCGAAGGAAGTGCGCTCGAGGACCGGTTCCATCCGTTTCGCCGCTTCTTCCAGGATCTGGTCCGCGGTCACGCCCGGACGGATGAGGCTCATGAGCGTCTTGCTGTACTCCACGATGAATCCGTAGAGCGCCCGCTGGGCTCCGTCGAAGCGGCCGTTCACCGGCCACATCCGCGCGACGTCGCTCGTGTAGTAGCGGTAGTCGGGAGCGTAGTCCATGAGGACCAGATCGCCCGCCTTCAGAGCGCTGTCGTTGCGATAGTAGTGGCCGAAATAGGCGTTGATCCCGGAGGCGGTGATCGACCGATAGCCTTCCCCCTGCGCTCCGTTGACCAGGAACTGATAGCGCGCCGCGGCGTCGAGCTGGTACTCGACGATTTCGGGCTCGGTCGAGCGGATTGCTTCCATGATCCCGAGGCCGGCGATGCGGCTCGCGCGCCGGATGAGCTCGACCTCGCGGGTGGTCTTAACCAGCCTCAGCGCGTCGAGAGCGGGGGTCAGGTCGGAGACGTCGAACTGCGGGTAGCGCGTTCGGACGAGGTATAGGAACTGGCCCTCACGGGAGGGCCTCCCGTCCCAGGGATCGGAGACGATGTCCGCGTGGCCGATGAGGTTCTCGTCACGGCTCTGGGCCCGTCCTTCGCCGGGACTCGCCATGAAGAAGAACATTGGAGCGGGGGCCTTGAGAGCGAAGGAGTAGAGCTGCCGGGCGAGCTGGTCCGTGCCGTGGACCTCATCGACGCCGGTCAGCTTCTTGACGAGCTCCGCGTCCTCGGCCGAGAGCATCTTTCCCTCTCCCCGCTCCCGCCGCTCGCTGCGGTGTGGAAGGAAGAGAAGCGACCGCCGCCTCGTCCCGTCGAGCAGGAGGTAGGACTGGGGGACTTCGATTCCCGTCAGGTAGTAGAGCTCGTTCGACTGGCGGAACACGACGAAGCCCGGAGTCTGGGCCGCCCCCTGCACGATGGCGAACGCCTCGTCGCCGATGAAGTCGAGCACGAAGGCGCGGCGAGAGGCGAGCTCCTCCGTCGGGAAGTCCGTCTGATATTTGGCCTCGTCCTGCGCCGAAGCGAGGCCGGTGACGACGAGCGCGGCTGCGAAGAAAGAAAATTTCACACGTCCCTCAGCGTTTGATGCTCTCTCGGTACCAGCGGGGGTGGTGGGCCCGCGCCCAGGATTCCGACACCCATCCATCGATCATCCCCCGCAAAGCGCCGGGGACAGCGGCGGTCCCCATATAAATATGGATGAGGATGCCGGCGAGCGAGACAATCGCCGCCGAAGGGTGGACCAGGACAGCCGCGAGCCGCAGCCCCCGCGGCATGAGCTCCGGCCAGAAGAGGACGACACCGCTCGCGAAAAGGAGAAGGGCGGCGACGGTTTGCGTCCAGAAGAGCATCTTCTGGCCCCCGTTGAACCGGCCGGCCTCGGGAAGCCCCAACTCGTCGTTGACGGCGTACCGGTGCGCTTGCGAAAGCCACTTGCGGTCTTCGGAGTCGAGCCTCATGTCCTTCGACCAGTTTCGAAAGATGATCCCGAGCGCGACCGCGAACGCGACTCCGCCCCAGGGATGCCAGCGCCTCACGCCTTCTCCTCCTCCGAAGAAGCTCGAGAGCCAGAAGAGAGACGGGCTCCAAAGCGCGAGGCCGGTGAGCGCGGCGTAGAGGAACGAGATCGCCGTCATCCAGTGGACGACGCGCTCGGCGACGGTGAAGCGGAGAAGCCTCATTCCTCGACCTCCTTCGGGCCGTAGCGGAGGTAGTGGAGGAACGCTCCGAGGACTCCTCCCACGAGGACCGCGTTTCCGACCCACTTGAGAGGCCCCTTCCACAGACGAACCTGCCAGGGGATCGTCGGGTCCCTGGGAAGGCCGTAGTCCTCGGGCCGGGTCGCGTCGGCGAGAACGTAGAGGACGTTCGTTCCGCCGACCCCCACGGGGTTGTAAACGCCCGCGTTCGACTTGCCGTCGGCGCGGAGCGCTTCGGCGCGCGCGCCGGCGAGCCGCACGAGGTCGTCACGGGCCCCGAACGTGAGGCAGTTCGTGGGACAGGCCTTGATGCACGCGGGCTCGAGACCGACGGAAGTGCGGTCGGAGCAGAGCGTGCACTTGTAGACCTTCTGCGTCACCGGCGAGAGCTTCGGGACGTCGAAGGGGCAGCCGGTGATGCAGTACCCGCAGCCGATGCATTTATCGTGGTCGAAGTCGACGATGCCGTTCTCCCGCCGGAAGATGGCGCCGGGCGCGGGGCAGGCTTCGAGGCATCCGGCGTCGACGCAGTGCATGCACTGGTACTTCGACATCAGCCAGGTGAAGCTCCCCTCCTCGCGCGCGACTTCCTTGAACTTGATCAGGTTCCAGAAATCGTGGCGGAGGTCGGGAAGCGTCTGGTAGGTGCCGTCGTCGGACTTCGCGACACCCACGGTCAGGCCCTGATCGTTCCACTCCTGGCAGGCGGCCTCGCAGGCTTTGCAGCCGATGCAGCTCGTGGTGTCGATGAGTTTGGCGACTATCATTCCTTAGTGCTCACGCGCCTCTTCGGCGCGTTCGCTCCCCGCGCTCCTCGCGCGGGGAGGATGGGGCCCTCCGGGCCCCGCTGCCT
>DAISKN010000013.1:0-13980 GCA_036820975.1 Acidobacteriota bacterium
CGCTCGACATCCGCCAGCGAACGTTCTCGTGGGCGACGATGACCGCGCCCGCGCTGCCCATGTTCTCGTTTCCGCCCGTGTGGTCGCCGTGCCAGTGGGTATTCACCACGAAGCGGATCGGATCTTTATGGATCGCCGACACCGCCGCCCGGATCCTTTCGGTGAGCGGCGCGTACTGGTCGTCGATGATCAGAACTCCGTCGCTTCCGGACGAGACGCCGATGTTGCCTCCGGAGCCGATGAGCATATGGACTCCGGGGGCGACGTCCACCGTCTGGATCTGAACCTTGCTGAAGTCCTGCTGGCCCGAGGCGAAGGCCGAGAGCGCGAGAACCGCGACGCCTGTCGAAAACGTAAGCTTCATGAAAGAGGCTCCTTTCGCCCTCGAAGCATAGCGCAGATCCCGACTACAATGAGCGGCGTGGGAAAGCTGGAAGCGATCTGGACCAAGCGTTTCCGCCGCGGTCCGATGGACCGGAAGGACTCGGCCGAGCTCCGCGCCGGGCGGGGAATCGAGTCGAACGCGAACCAGGGGGGAAAGCGCCAGGCAACGCTGATCTCGAAGGACGCGTTCGCGGCGGTTTCGGCGGAGCTCCGAGCCGATATCGACCCCGCGTGGCGCCGCGCGAACCTCATGGTGTCCGGCATCGACCTTCGTGAGAGCCGCGGCCGTGTCCTCTCGGTCGGAGGCGTGCGCCTCCGCCTCGTGGGCGAGACCGGTCCCTGCGAGCGGATGGACGAGGCCCATCCCGGGCTGAGATCCGCGCTCTCCCCCGACTGGCGCGGCGGCGCCTATGGAGAAGTCCTGAACGACGGCGCTGTAGCCGTCGGGTGCGACGTGAGCTTTGTGGAGGAAACGGCATGAAGACCTCTTGGTTCGTCGTTCTCGCGGTGTTGGCGTCCGGAGCGCCGGTGACGGCACAGAAGTATCGGGACTCCGACGGGAAGATCCGAGTCGCCCTGGTGAAGATGCCGTTCTCCGGCGAGCGCAACGTTCCCGAATACTCGGGCGGACCGGACTATCTGGAGAAAGGCGGCCTTCTCCCCATGCTCGAAGGGCTCGGCGCGACGCTCAAGGCCACTCCGACCGTGAAGCTCACGGAGGAAGAGGAGAACGACTACGGCACCTGGCACCGTCTCGCACTCGCGAGCCGTCATCTCGGCGATTTCGTCGCCGAGAACGAGCGAGAGGGATACTTCAGCATCGGCCTCGAGGCGAACTGCAACTCGGTCCTCGGCGTCCTCGGGGGGCTCCAGAGATCGGGGCCGACGAGGCGGCCCCTCAAAGTGGGACTGGTGTTCATCGACGCCCACGGCGACTTCAACACGCCCGAGACGACGCTCTCGGGAATGCTGGGTGGGATGCCGGTCGCGATCTCGGCAGGGCTTGCCCTGCGAAACCTGCGCGTGACCTCGGGACTCGAGCCCGCGCTCCCCATTCCCTACCTCGTCCTCGGCGCGGTGCGCGACACCGATCCGCTGGAACAGGAGCTCCTCGACCGCTCCGAAGTCGAAAGGATCTCGGTCGACGACATCCGCAAACGATCCGAGAAGATCCACGCCCAGATGGAACGGCTCTCGTCGCTCGTCGATCGGATCTACATCCATATCGACATGGACGTCCTCGATCCGCGCGAGGTCCAAGGACACCCCCTCACCGTCCCCGACGGACCGACGAGCGAGGAGCTCGGCTCCGCCCTGAGGGAGATGTTCCGATACGAGAAGGCCGCGGCGCTCGGAATCGCCTCGACGCCCTATGGCGACCGGGACAAGGACGGACTCTCGCTGAAGGCCGCCTACAACCTCATCCGCGGCGCGGTCGAAGGGGTCAAGGAGAGAAAGGCGCCCTAGCGTCCGATGAATCGGCGCCAGCTCAGAGAGAGGCCGGTGAACACGAGGACGGCCGCCCCGGCGGAAACTAGCCCCGCGAGCGTCTGGCCGGGGATCCCGAGGGCCTCTCCCGTGTGCAGAAAGCGAAGCCAGCCTCGGATCTTCTGCCCGGTGAGCTGTTCCGAATAGGGTTCGAAGCGCGCGACCGCTCCCGTCTTCCGATCGACGGTGAGCTGCGCCCGCAGGTCGGGTCGGGCCCCGTTTCCCCGATCGAGGGCGAACGACCAGAAGCCGTCGGGAGAGGGAGGGAATCGAACGGTGATGCTTCGCCATCCCGGGACCTGGGCCTCCGCGACCCTCGAGGCTTCGTCGAGCCCTTGATAGTCCGGGGCAGCGGGAGCCGCGCGTTCCCGCTCGCGTGGGGGCTCCGTCCGCCGTCGAGGCGCTTCTCTTCCCGTCACTCGATACAGCAGATCGCTCGCCCACGGATACGAGATGACGACGCCGGAGAGTACGATGAGGAAGAGCGGCGTCAGCGACCACAGGCCGATGACGTTGTGCCAGTTGAAATCGCGCCCCTTGCCTTTCAGGCCGCGGCGAAACCAGACCACGCTTCTCAACGACGGCCATTTCCAGCTCCGGGGCCACCAGAGGTAGAAGCCGCTTCCCACCAGGATCAGAAACGCGAGGTTCGAGGCCCCGGTGATCGCACGGCCGGTGGCGCGCGACTCCGAGCCCGCACCGAGCCACCGGTGCCAGTCGGTGACCGCGCGGAAGAACTCGCGCGTCCGCGGATCGCCTTCCCCGAGAAGCTCGCCGGTGTAAGGGTTCACGTAGAGCGTCCGTCCTCTTCCCAGTCCGATCGACGCCGGCGCCGCCGGATCGGACCGGAGGGTAAGGGAGGACGGCGCCTCGGGGTCCCCTCCCTCGAAGGCTTTCGAGAGGAGCGCCGTCGGCTCGAGCCTGGACGCCCGGTCGGGAGGGAGCGACCGGGTGTCGCGCTCCGCCCACGCGAGGATCTGACGCTCGTAGGTCAGGAGCACCCCCGTCACCGACATGATGAAGATGACGACGCCGGCGGCGACGCCCGCGGCGAGGTGGAGCCAGAAGAAGACCTTTCGGACGGGCATCACAGCTCCGCCCATCTTCGGAGGAGGTTGTGATAGACGTTCGTGAGCTCGAGCACCGCGGGATGGTCGGGCGTCTCCGAGCCGAGGGTCTGGATCGCCCGGTCCAGATCGAAGAGCAGAGTCCGTTCGCCGTCGTCCCGCACGAGGCTCTGGATCCAGAAGAACGACGCGAGCCGCGCGCCCCGGGTCACCGGGCGCACCTGGTGGAGGCTCGACGCCGGATACAGCACCATGTGCCCGGCGGGGAGCTTTACCTGATGCACTCCGAACAGATCCTCGATGACCAGCTCGCCCCCTTCGTACTCATGGGGCTCGGTGAAGAAAAGCGTCGCCGAGAGGTCGGTACGGATGCGGTGGGGAGTTCCGGGAACCTGACGGACGGCGTTGTCTACGTGACTTCCGAACGTCTGGCCGACTTCGTAGCGGTTGAAGAGCGGAGGAAAGACCCGAAAAGGCAGAGCCGCGGAAAGGAAGAGCGGATGGCGCTCCAGCGCCGAGACGATCGTCTCCCCGAGCTCCCGGGCGGCAGGATGGCCCTCCGGAATCTGGAGATTGTCCTTCGCCCGCGCCGATTGATGGCCGGCGGTCACCCGGCCGTCCACCCACTCGGCCACTTCCAACACCCGTCGCCCGCGAGCCACCTGCTCCGCGGTGAGTACGTTCCGAATCTGGAGCAGCATCGTCTCAGAAGTCGAAGGCGGCGCTCAGCACCGCCGTCCGTCCGTCGCCCGGAACGAAATGCCCTCCCCCGATGCGATCGATGTAGGTCGCGTTGGCGAAGTTGTTGACGTTGAGACGCAGGGTGAGAAGCTCGTTGACCCGATAGGAGGCCATGGCGTCGAAGAGCCAGTATCCGGGCGCGAGGCGGGTCTCGGTGTTGTTGTTGTAGCGGTCGCCGACGTAGCGGCCGCCGAGGCCCGCCTCGAATCGCGATCCGAGCGCGTGGCTCGACCAGACGGTGAGCGAATTCCTCGGAGTGTTGCCGAACTCGTTGCCCACCTCCGCCGGGTTGTTGGACTCGGTGACTTCGCTCGCCATGAAAGTGTATCCGGCGAACAAGCTCCACCCTTCGGCCAGGAGCCCGGTCGCACCGAGCTCCAGCCCGTCCACCCGGTTCTTGCCGTCGAGAACCGTCGGGGGATCGCCGGGGTTGATGCCGGGGGTGCGGGCGTTGGTCTTCTCGGTGCGGAACAGTGCGGCGGAGAGTCCGAGCCGGCCCTCGAAGATGTCCCATTTCGTTCCCGCCTCGATGCTGAAGCTCTTCTCCGGTTCCACGTCGACCGTCGCCGCGCTCAACGTGAGGCCCTCGCTCGACGGATTGAACGACGTTCCCGCTCCGAAGTAGACGCTCGCGTTCGAGCGGGGACGATGGATGAGGCCTGCGCGCCAGCTGAGCATGTCGTCGACGCGGCCGCTCGGCGTCGCCTCTCCGTTCGCGGCAACCGTCTGGTAGTCGAGGTCGAACCGCTCCCAGCGGAGCCCACCCGTGACCTGCCACCGTTCGTCGAGCTCGACGGTGTCGAACGCGTAGACGGCGGTCGAGAGCGCGTCGCTCTCGTTGAACGCTCCATTGCGCTGGATCGACCCGGTGTAGGGATCGGCGGGATTGGGGTGGAAGAGATCGGTCACCCCGGGCTCGGTACCCGTTTCCACCCGCGTGTAGTTCACCGACCCCTCGTTCGAGATCTCGAGACCGGAGGCGACGGCGTGGCGCGCCGAGCCGGTGGAGAAGCGGCTCACGAGGTTGAGTTGATTGCCCACGATATCGTCCACCTGATCGCGGGACTTCCAGTCCGTCCGGCGGATGTCCGTCGACGTCGGACTCTGGAAGCGGGGCGCGGTGATGATGGAGTCCCGATCCGTCCTTCCGTACCGAAAGACGTTGCTCAACGACATCGCGGGGCTGAAGTCCTTGCGGAAATCGGCGGTAGCGACGTCGGTCGTGGTGTCCTCGTAATCGCGCGCGGAGAGGCCGTAGAAATTGCTGAGCTCGACGGGCGGCGCTTGATTCGCGTACTCCGCGAGGGGCACGTTCTCCGGAGGAACCCAGGGAATCCCGTAGTCAGGAAGGTTGTCCTGTCCGAGACGCGAGTAGCTGACCGTGAAGCGGGTCGGGGTCCCGAGACCGAGGGCCAGGGAGGGCGCGAACCCGAACCTCTGGTTCTCGACCACGTCGCGGCCGGAGACGTCGGAGTCGGTCCACATCGCGTTCAATCGCAGGGCGGCACCTTCCAGGGCGAAGTCGTCGAACGGAAGGTTCATGTCGAACGTGCCGCGCATGTAGCCGACGTTCCCGATGCCGAACGACACCTGCTGGAAGGACTCCATCGTCGGCGCCTTGCTCGCCAGGTTCACCGTCCCCCCGGTCGACCCGCGTCCGGCGACGCTGGAAGCCGGTCCCTTGGCCACCTCGACCTGCTCCACGTTGAACGGATCGCGGGAGTAGCCGCCGAAGTCCCTGAAGCCGTCGATGAAGATGTCGGTGCGGGCGCTGAAGCCGCGGATGGTGAGGTTGTCGCCCGCGGGAACGCCGCCCTCGCCCGCCTGGATGCTGATGCCGGTGACGTTGCGAAGAACGTCCCTCAACGTCGTCGCGTTCTGCGCTTCGATCACCGTCCGGGGAACGATGGTGATCGTCTGCGGGACGTTCCGGAGGGGCTGGGTGTACTTCGGAGATTCGGGCCGCGCCTCCTGGTGCCCGGTGACCTCCACGAACTCGGCCACCCGGAGGTCGAGCGCCACCCGGCCGGGGGCGACGCGCTCGTGAGTAACGCTCGTTCCTTCGAGCAGGATCTCGAGCGCTTTCTCCGGGGTATAGAGTCCTGAGACGCCCTTCGTGGAAATCTCGTTCAAAAGCGGGCTCCGGACCTCGACCGCGTATCCCGATTGCTCTTCGAACGCCGCGAGCGCCGCTTCCAGGGTGCCGGCTTCGATCTGGAAGCTCACCGGCTGCGCACCCTCGGCGCTCGCCTTCGAGGGGAGCCCGTCGACGGCGCCGCGGTTCTGAAACGCCGCGAGGACCGCGGCTTCGACGGCCTCGGAGGCGACGTCGAGTCGCCGGACGAGGATTCGATCGAGAGCCGTCGACTCCGGAAGCCCCGGCTGTTCGCCGCTCCAGGCGGTTCTGGTGGTGACCGCTCCCGACGCGACGAGCGCCCCGGCTACGAGCCAATGCTTCGAGATCCTGCGCATCGAATCCGCTCCCTTGTCATGAACATGAAACTCGCTTTCATGACGGACCCAATCCTAGGGAAGGCAGCGGACGGAGTCAAGACAAAAAGTGAAACTGGGTTTCAACTTCAGCCGAGCCCGGGATTCCCGTGCTCCCGCAACGACGAAGGGAGCTTCCCCACCACATGCCGGTCGTGCGCAGAAACTCCTGGACCTCGAGCCGGTGGCGCGCCGGGATCCGCTTTCACGAGCACCGAGACCCGTGCCTGATCGCCCTTGGGCGCAGCCGCGCTCATGCGCCGCGATTCCTCGGCAGGAGGACGATGACGCGAGGCTCGAGCCGAACCTTCACTCGCTCGCCCACGGCGACGTCCGGCGTCTCATCGCGGCGGCATCGAATCGCTGCCCCCGACTGGAGGCGGACGTGAATCACGTGCCCCGGCCCGCGGAAGACGCGGTTCTCCACGACGCCTTCTCCGGAATCGTCGCGGCGGATGCTCACTTCGTCCTCACGAACGAGCAGGATAACGTCCTCTACCGCGGGCGCTCCCGCGCCGGCCGGAAAAGCGCCGATCTCGGTCGAGATCGAGTGGCCCGAGCGGCGCGCGGGAAGAAAACAGGCGTCGCAAACCAGCCGGGCCACCTCCTCCGTCGCCGGCCGGCGATGCAGATCCTCGGGAGCTCCCACCTGCTGGAGCCGTCCACCCGACATGACGCCGATGCGGTCGGCCATCTCGAATGCCTCCTCGCGGTCGTGGGTCACCAGGAGCACGGTCTTTCCCGAGGCCTTGAGGATCTGGTGGAGCTCCGCGCGGAGGGAGCCCCGCAGCGAGGCATCCAGATTGGAGAGCGGCTCGTCCAGGAGCACCACGGGAAAGTCGGGCGCGAGAGCCCGAGCCACCGCCACCCGCTGCTGCTGTCCGCCGGAGAGCTCGTGGGGAAAGCGATGGCCGAGGCCCTGAAGCCTCGAAAGCCCCAGCACCTCGCCGATGCGCGCCGCCTTATCTCGAGAGCCCACGCCGCGAAGCCCGAAGCCGACGTTCCCCTCGACCGTCAGGTGCGGAAAAAGAGCGTAGTCCTGGAATACGAACCCGATGCGTCGTTCCTCCGGAGGCACGTCCACGTCCCCATCGGCGACGATGCGCCCCCCCAGGCGGATCCGGCCATCGTCGGGCCGTTCGAAGCCAGCGATGAGCCTGAGCGCCGTCGTCTTGCCGCAGCCGCTCGGGCCGAAGAGCGCGAACGTTTCTCCGGGCTCGATCGAGAGCGAAAGCGAGTCGACCGCGGCGGCTCCCGCCCCGAAGCGCTTGCGGACGCTCTCGAGGACGATCTGGGGAACGCTCATGCGACGCTCATGGTCTCACGATGGAAGCACCGATTGCCCTCTCCTCCCGAGACGCACGAGAAGGATAACCGGCAGGAGCCCGGCGAGCACGATGGTGAGCGCGGGGAGCGACGCCTCCCGCCACATCGACTCGGCCGTGCGCTGCCAGACGTCCACGGCGAGGGTGTCGGTCCCGAACGGGCGGATGAGCATCGTCGCCGGCATCTCCTTCATGACGTCTACGAGGACCAGAATCGAAGCCGTGAGGACCGAGCCCTTGAGCAGGGGCGCGTGAATGCGTGAGAGCAGGCGCCGCGGGGTAGCGCCGAGAGAGCGCGCGGCCTCGTCGAGACTCGGGGCAATCGATTCGAGTCCCGCTTCGACGGTATAGAACGCGACCGAAACGAAGCGGACCAGGTAAGCGAAGACGAGTCCCAGCGCCGAGCCCGTGAGCACGAGCCCGAGCTCGACTCCGGTCGTGCGCTCGACCAGCCGGCCCAGGGCGCGGTCGGCGCCGGAAAGAATGAGGAGGACACCGACGGCGATGACCGATCCCGGAACGGCATATCCCAGGCCCGCGATGCGGGACGCCCAGGCGAGGGATCGGGATCCCGCGAGCCTTTGTCCGTAAGCGAGGACGAGAGCGGCGGCGAGGGTGGTGAGCGCCGCGGCGGCGCCGAGCGCAAGGGTGTTGGTGAGCAGGCTTCCGAAGTTCGGCGGCAGCTTTTGCTCGACGGCCGCCCGAGCCGTCCAGTAAGCGAGAACGCCCGTAGGGAGGAGAAAGGCGAAGAACAGGACCCCGCCGCAGAACCCGCTCGCGACGAGGGCGCGCGCGGAAGAGAGCGGCGGAAGCGCCTCGGTCGCCGGACGTCCATGGCGTTGGACGAAACGCGCCCTCCCCCGGGCCCACCGTTCGAACGAAAGAAGAACGACGGCGAAGAGCATCAGCGCGACGGCGAGCTGTCCCGCGGCCACGCGATCGAACATGCCGAACCAGACGCGGTAGATCGCGGTGGTGAACGTGCGATAACCGAGAACGGAGACCGCGCCGAAATCGGCGAGCGTCTCCATGAGCGCCAGAGCGAGTCCCGTGGCAATCGCGGGGCGCGCCAGGGGAAATCCTACGCGCCAGAAAGGATGCCTCGAGCCCAGACTGCGCGCGGCCTCGAAGGGCGCGGCCCCGAGGCTCGCGAATCCGGCGCGCGCGAGGAGGTATACGTACGGGTAGAGCACCAGGCTCATGACGACGACGACTCCCGGGTAGGTCCGCACGTCGGGAAAGAAGGCGTCGGGCCCGAATGCCGCCCGCAGATACGTCGCGACCGGCCCGGTGTAGCCGAAGAGACCCGCGAAAACGAACGCGATCACGTAGGCGGGAACCGCCATCGGAAGCACCAGCGCCCATTCGAAGAACGAGCGGCCCGGGAAGCGGTGCGCCGAAACGAGCCAGGCGAGGCTGGTGCCGAGCACTCCCGCCAGCAGGCCGACTCCCAGGAGAAGAAGCGCCGTGTTGCGGACGAGCTCGAAGAGCATCGTCTGCGCGAGATGCTGCCAGACCTCCCACCGGGGGGTGAGAAGATTCCAGACGACGGCGAGAACGGGCGCCGCCACCACGACGGCCACCAACCAGGCCGCGGCGCTGAAGCCTCCGAGGTTTTGCCGGCGGGCTTTACCGATAGCCGGCACGGTCGGCGAGCTTGACCGCCTCCGCCTGGTTCTTCCCCGTCGCCGCGACCCCCACCGTCTCCTGCTCGAACGCGCCCCACTTCTCGAGAATCGCGTGGGGCTTCGCTTGCGGGCTCACGGGATACTCGAAGCTCGACGCGGCGAGCGTCGCCTGGGCCTCGGCCGAGGTGAGGAACTCGAGGAGGCGAATGGCGTTCGCGCGATTCTTCGCGTGGGCGGTGACCCCGCCACCCGAGATGTTCACGTGGGTGCCGCCCTTGCCCTGGTTCGCCCAGAACGGAGCCACGGGAAAGCCGGGCTTCTCCGAGACGAGCCGCGCAAGGTAGTAGCTGTTGGTGATCCCCACGTCGCACTGGCCGGCGGCGATGGCCTCGAGGAGCGTCGTGTCTCCGTCGAGAATCGTGGGGGCGTTCGCCACCCAGCCGCGGACCATCTCCTCAGTCTTGGGAACGCCCATGCGCTCAATCGCCGCCGCGAGAAGCGACTGGTTGTAAATGCTGTTGGAGGTGCGCAGGCACAGCCTCCCCTTCCACTTCGGATCCGCGAGCCCCTCGTAGGTCGAAAGCTCTGCGGGTTTCACCCTCTCCGTCGAGTACATGATCGTACGGGCGCGGACGGCGAGACCGAACCACCGGTTCTCCGGGTCGCGGAGGTGCGCGGGAACGTTCTTCGCCAGGGTCTCCGACTCGACGGGAGCGAGAAGCCCCTCGCGCGCCGCGTTCCAGAGGTTACCCGCGTCGACCGTCACCATCACGTCGGCCGGAGAGTTCTTCCCCTCGGCGCGAAGTCGCTCCAGGACCTCGTTGTTGTTCCCCATGAAGAAGTTCACTTTGATGCCCGTCTTTTTCGTGAAGAGCTCGAACGCCGGCTCGGAGCCGTAGTGAGACCGCGTGGAGTAGACGTTCACCTCCTGCGAGGAGACGGGGAGAGCCGCGGCCAGCGCGGCAAGGAATCCGAGAACGAGGGGTTGCGAGTTCATTCCAGTCCTTTCTCGATACGAGTGAGGACCGAAGTATAGTGACTTCGGATTTCACTTCCAACTCATATCCCGGACTGGCTCCGTTCGAGCCGGCGAAGAACCACGGAGGACTCGTCCCCCGCCGAGGCCTCCGTGGACGGGCGATCCCGTTCCGAAGCTAACGCAGACCCATGCAGCTCGCGTAGTAGGTCACGGTGCCGGGCCAGTCGGAGAAGATCCCGAGGACCCCCACCTTCTTCGCCAGAACGTCGAGTGTCAGGAGCAGGTCGCCGTCACCCTCGATGGCATCGAGCGTCGACTGGTAGTAGAACGTTCCCGCCGTCCCCTCCTTCATGTCCTCGATGAGACGGCCGGATCGCTCGAGGGTCCAGGTGATGATGTCGAGGCCGGCTTCCTTGGCGCGCTTGGCGTACTTCGAGGGCACGATCTTCCCGTTGGCGTTCACTTTTAGAAGTACCCACATCGGCGGAGCGATGATTTCCACTCCCTGGGCCTTCAGCTCTTCCATCGTCGGCGACCAGGTCTTGGGGGACTCAGGGTCGAATCCCGGAAGCGTTTCGTAGCGATCGTCGAGGTAGACCGCCCGTTCGCCGAACTCCGGCTCGTTTTGAATCCAGTAGAGCACGTCGCTCAAGTTGAAGGACTGTGCATAAACCTTCCAGGGAGGCACGCCGGCATCCTTGTACTCGTCGATCATTTTCTGAGCGTAGCCCTCCTGGGACAGACCGTTGAACGGCATCGGAACGCGCGGCGCCTTGAGCTCCGGCGTCATCTTGACCCCGAGCTCCTTGAAGAGCCCGATGCTCTCCTTGTGGGTGAGGAGCGTGCCGCAGGTCGTGTAGACGTCGGTGCGCCAGTCGGCGGTGCCCTTCAGAAACTCTTCGATCGTTCCGGCATTGCGGTTGCTCGCGTCCATCTTTCCGCAGAGCGTCCTGAACTCAGCGAGGGTGATGTCGCTCGCGCAGCAGACCGCGCTGGCGAACGGCGTGGGGCTTGCCGGGTCCGGAGGAACCGTGCACTGGCTGGCGAGACCGGTATCCAGAATGTTGGTCGTGGTGTGCAGATCGCACTGATCGTGGCGGCAGACGAGCTCCAGATCCTTGGTGAAGGTCACGTCGCACTCGAGGATGCCCGCTCCCATCCGCGCCGCCGCCTCGTAGGATTCCCGAGTGTGCTCCGGAAACTGGAGCGGGGCGCCCCGGTGGCCGATCGAGAAGTCCGTCTTGAAGAAAGGACCCTCCGAGCACTCCTTCAGAGCGGTCTTGAGCTTGCTCGGCGCCATCTCCTCGACGAGGTAGTACGGGCGCGGTCCTACCTGCACGTTCCTGACCTCTTCGCCGCCGATAAACGCCGAAGAAGCTGACGCGGTGAGGGCACTGACGGCGATCGCGGCGGCGATCGCCAGGGCTGCGCGTGGATTCGTTCCCATGAAAGATACCTCCGGTGTCGGTTCGTAGCTCGATTGAAAGGTCGGTGATGTCCCGCGCGAGACGGGAGGGACTCTAGCAGGCGACGATTACGGAATCGTGAGGAGAGCTTTGACAGATCGTTTCAACCCGCGGCCCGGGGGAAAGGGGCGGGAAATTCATCGACTGTTCACCAGGAAGCAAAACGGGATTCATCGGCGGCGCGGAGTATGACCCCTTCCTGAACTGGAGGGGAAAGCATGGATCGATCGTTGGTGGTGCGGTTGGTGGCGCTGGCGCTCGCGCTCGGGGCGCCGCAATCCGAGGGTGGCTACAAGAAGGGACGGCGATTCGGACTCGAGCTCGAGCTCCTCGGGCGGTACCAGGCCCCGGGAGACGTCTTCGATGAGAGCGCCGCGGAGATCGTGGCCCACGATCCTCGAACCCGGCGCCTGTTCGTGGTCAACGGGGCGACGAACCAGATCGACGTGCTCGATTTCACCGATCCCGCAGACATGACGCTCCTGTTCTCGATCGATCTCGGAGGGTTCGGCGCGGGGCCGACGAGCGTCGCGGTGAGAGAGGGGGTCGTGGCGGTGGCGGTCGAGGGGTTCGTGAAGCAGCAGGCGGGAAGGGCGTTGTTCTTCGACACCGATGGCCGGCTGCTGAGTCAGGTGAGCGTTGGAGCGCTTCCCGATATGGTGACCTTCACCCCGGACGGCAAGACCGTCCTCACGGCGAACGAGGGCGAGCCCTCCGCCGACTATGCCGACGACCCACCGGGCTCGGTGAGCGTCATCCGCATTCGAAACGGCGTTCGGCGTCTCGAGCAGAAAGACGTCTGCACCGCGGGATTCGAGCGGTTCAACGACCGCGAGCTGGACCCGAGCATTCGGATCTTCGGTCCCAACGCCATGGTGGCGCAGGACCTCGAGCCCGAGTACATCGCCGTGAGCGAGGACTCCCGGACGGCCTGGGTGACGCTCCAGGAGAACAACGCGGTCGCGATCCTCGACATCCGAGAATGCGAGTTCGAGAAGTTGGAAGGGCTCGGCTTCAAGAACCATCTGCGGCCGGGCAGCGGATTGGACGCGAGCGATCGGGACGGCGGCATTCAGATCGCTACGTGGCCGATCCGCGGGATGTACCTTCCGGATGCCATCGGGCGTTTCTCCTCGCGCGGCAAGACGTTTCTGGTGACCGCGAACGAGGGCGACGCCCGTGACTACGACGCCTTCGCCGAAGAGGAGCGCATCGGATCCCTGGACCTCGATCCCACCGCTTTCCCCGACGCCGCGGCCCTCCAGAACAACGCCGCCCTGGGACGATTGAACGTCACCCTTACCCGGGGAGACACCGACGGGGACGGAGACTTCGACGCGCTCTACTCCTTCGGCGGACGGTCGTTCTCCATCTGGGACAGTCGCGGACAGCTGGTCTATGACTCGGGCGACGCCCTCGAGCGCATCACCGCCGCCGCCTTTCCCGACTTCTTCAACTCGGACAATACCGAGAACAACTTCGACAACCGCAGTGACAACAAGGGCCCGGAGGCGGAGGGGCTCACGCTCGCCAATCTCTGGGGACGAACGTTCCTGTTCCTGGGTCTCGAGCGAATCGGAGGGATCGCGGTCTTCGACGTCACCGACCCTTACGACCCCGAGCTCGTCGTCTACGAGAACCCTCGAGACTTCTTGGGCGATCCCGAAGCGGGGACCGCGGGCGATCTCGGCCCGGAGGGGCTCATCGTCGTTCAGGCTCGGATCGGAGAGCGTCGTGAGCCCGTCCTCGTGGTCGGAAACGAGGTGAGCGGCACGACGGCCGCTTTCCGGATCCGGAAGGTCGTTCGCTAGAGTGCATCAGTGCATCAGTGCCGCGGCACCCTGCAGCTGAAGATGTCGGCGCGGCTTTCGTCAATGCGCGCTCACTCTCGTTCGCGCGGGTCTTCCGCCCGCAGGCTCGCTGCGGACGGCGGCGGGCCGCGCTCGCGCAGTTGCGGACACAGCCTGCTAGTCCGCCGAGCCTCGAGGCGCGAGCCGCTTGAACACCGTGGGGAACAACACGCCGGAGACGATCGCCAGTAGGATAACGGCGGCGCTGGTGCCGGCGTCGAGTACGCCGATCTCCCGCCCGAGGGCGGCGATGGCCACCAGAAGCGTGAGCGGCGTCGCCAGGAGAAAGGCGCCGGCGGCGACGGCGCGCAGAGGAATCCGGAGGACGACGAGGAGCAGCGTCGGCACGAGCTTCACCAGCAGCGAAAGGCCCGCGAGCGTCAGGACGGTCCTCGCAAGGCTCGCGGGATCGCCGAGGGCGCCCCAATCGAAGGTCACGCCCACGTTGATGAAGAAGATGGGCACGAAGAATCCCTGGCCGAGGGCGACGAGCTTCGTCTCGAGGGTGAGGTCAGAGGGGAGGAAGCGGAAGAAGGTGTAGCGGTAGAAGATGAGCGAGATG
>DAISKN010000013.1:13990-23196 GCA_036820975.1 Acidobacteriota bacterium
GGCCGAGTGCGACGAGCTTCGTCTCGAGCGGTCCCGCCGGCCGGACGACGTGGGCGAACAGCAGTCCCGCCAGAAACGCCCCGAGAATCGGTTCGAGCTCGGCCGAAGCCGCGAGTGTCGCGAGCCCGAGCATGAGCACGAACCCGAATCGCACGCCGAGCTCCGACGGGTCCTCCTCCCGGACCCATCGTTGGAAGCTGTGCGGGAACCACCAGACGAGGAGCCGCAGCGAGGCGAGCAGCGCGAAGGCCACGAGGAACAGCAGCATGGCCTCGAGGGCCGCGAGCGCGAGCTCCCATGAGACGCCGTGCGCGGTCGCGAGATCGTAGATTGCGAGCGCGAGCAGCGAAAAGAGCTCGCCCACCGAGCCTACCAGAAGAATCACCTGCCCCCACCGCGTCCGCGACGCCCCGATCTCCACGAGGGCCACCATGAGGACTCCCACCGACATCGCCCCCAAGACCAGCCCCATGAAGAGCGGCATCTCGAGGAGCGCGACCGCGGCAACGCCCCCTCCCAGGATGAGGAGCGCCACCAGGGAGGCGATGAGGATCGTCCGCGCGCCTTCGCGCTCGATTCGATTGAAGTCGATCTCCATCCCCACCAGGAACATCAGGTAGATGAACCCCAGCTCCGCGAGGAAGTCCGTTGACGCGGTCTCGTGGGTGATGGCGAGAGCGCTCACCGCGAGGCCATAGACGATCTCCGCCACCGCCGAGGGGACGTTGACCCGCGCCGCCAGCAGCGGCATCAGGAACGCGCCGAGATAAAAAACGACGAGCGACAGGCCGTCAGACGGTTCCATGGCGGCGCTTGCGGTAGGGGATGGCGAGGACCGAGCTCGGAGAGCGGTAGACGATCTGGAGCGCGCTGTCGGGCCTGAAGAACGACGTGCGCTTTCCCGCCTCGATCCCCACGACCAGCAGATCTCCCGGGCCCGAGAGCCTGGCGATCTCCCTCGCCGGGTTGCCCTCGAGCGAGAGCGAGTCGAGCTTGATGTGATAGAGCGCGCCGACCTCCATGATGGCGCGAAGCGTTTCCTTCTGGGCGGCCACCGCCTCCTGCCCCACGATGAACGGCGGAGGGGTGACCATCACCGCGGTGACCCCGACGTCGATCTGGCGCGCGAGATCGATGGCGAGCTCCGCTGCGAGGACCGAGGCATCGAGCCCGAGGACGGGAAGCAGGATGCGCCGGTACGGATGGCTCCCTCCGGCAAGGAGCAGAGGGCAGGAAAGGACCTCGAGCCCCTCCGCGAATGCCGCGCGGCCAAGGCCGGCCCGGGTCCAGAAACCCACGTCCTCTTTCGGGAGCACGAGGCATCCGCAGTCGAGGCCGGGGAGGTCGCGCCGCACGATGGTGAGAAGGTCGTCCGTGGCGTTCACGAGCTGCGACTCCAGAACGCCGCGGCCGAGCGCAGTCTCGGGAGGCGGGCTCGATTTGCCAGTGAGGGCGCGCACCGAACGGGCCCGGGTGCGCTCCGCCACGTATCCCACTTCGCTCCAGAACGCCTCCGGCTGCTCCCCGAGAGCGAGCACGACCGTGCGCACGCCGTACTGGAGGGGAAAGCGAGCGACCCCGGCGCGCAGGTAGTCCGCGATGTACGGAAGGATCTCGGGCTCTCCCGTGAGAAGCAGGCGATCCCCCTCGCGGATGACGACGTCGCCGTGGGGCACGACGTACCGCTCGCCTCGATAGATCGCGCCCACGAGCCAGCGCCGGGCCTTCAGATCCTGCACCCGCGCGTCGACGGCGGGAGAGCTCCTGAGAATTGGAATCTCGAGAATCTCTCCCTGGCCGAGTCCGACACCGCTCGCCACCTGGTGCGCTCGCTCGATGCGGTTCTTGATGAGGACGGCGACGGCGTCGGGACGTAGAATCGCCTCCGCTCCGATCTCCTTCAACTTGTCGCGCTGAGGAGCCCGACGGGCGACGCCGATCGTGGTCGGAGGGTTTTGAGCGCTGAGGGCGACCCGGCAGGCCTCGATGTTTACGTCGTCGTTGCTGGTCGTCGCGACGAGCCATTCGGCGCTCTCGAGTCCCGCCTCCTTCAAGTTGAGAAGGCTGGTGCCGTCCTTGGCGAAGAGCTCGAGCTTTCGTTCAGGAAGCTCGCGCCGGAGTCGCTCGAGCTTCTCGGGATCGAAGTCCAGGACGGCGATCTCCCAGTTTTCCGAAAGAACGCGGGCGAGCCCGCGCCCGGTTTGACCCGCGCCCACGATGAGGACCCGGCGGCCGGTTTTCCGGTTGTCTCCCATGGACGCCTATTCTATGTCTCGCGAGGTCCGGCTCTCGAAGAGCGAGAGAATGGGAGCCCTTGAATGGGAGGCCGCGGACTCGTGGAAGTGAGCTGAGAGGCCGAGGATCTTCATCGAGAGACTTCAGGAAGATCGTAACCCACGGTTCCGCGGGTTTCTACGAAGTCTCTGCGGACAGCGCGGAAAGCCGTTCCGTGAGGAACCGGCACCGTTCGACCGCCTCCGAGGCAACATCCAGGTGGGCCCAGGGGCGCTCGTCGCGCGCGAGCTTCATGCGGAGGAGCTCGAGATTCCCCTGAACGACCATGATCTGGTTGCTCAAGTCGTGGGTGATCCTCCGCCGTTCGACGGTCGTTGGATCCTCGGCGCGGTCCGTCATCGCGACTCCAGCAGGCCGACCACGATCAGCCCGATGTCCTCCAGGCGCACCGGCTTGTGAAGGAAGAACCTGGCGCCCTTGCTGCGCGCCTCGCGCTCCACCCGGTGAGAACCGTAAGCGGTGAGAACGACGAGCGCCGTCTCGGGGCAGTGCTCGGTCACGAAGTCGGCGAGATCGAGGCCATCGGTGTCTCCGATCCTCGAGAGCTGAATGTCGGCGAGCACCGCGGCGTAGCGGTTCTGGCTCAGCTTCGAGCGCGCTTCGTCGAGCCCGGAGGCACAGTCCACTTCCAGGTTCAACTCGGTGAAAAAATCCCGAAGCGTCGCCAGGACCGCCTGCTCGTCGTCGACGATGAGAATTCGACTCAAGAGCCTTTTCTCACCATATGGGGTCGTGACTGCAAAGTCCATGCCCGGCTGGTGTAATGCCCGTGATAGCGGTGCTATCTCCTGAAAGGGCACCGGTTCCCTCGACACCGAGCCGAATCGACCCTCCCCGCACGGGCGGATTCCATTTCAAATTGCAATGATGGATTGCCGAAATCTCCCGGGGCCGTGGGGCAATTCAGGGGCGCCCCGTCGTCGGTCCTCCGGTGTCGAACTGGCGGGGAATCCGATCGGCGACCGCCGGAAGCGGAGGAAACGCCCGGTGCGGCTCCGTCTGATACCAGTAGGCGGTGGTGAAGAAGTTGTCCGAGCGATGGTTTCCGTGTCCGTGCTCGATCGTCACCTCGATGTCCTTCGTGAACGCGATGGGGGATTCCGTGTGGAACCGGTACACCATCCACTTGGCTCCGCGATCGTCGCCGCCGTTCATGGGGTTGCCGTAGCGCGCGTAGGCGAACGTGGGCCGGGTGCCGCCGAACGGGTTGATGCCGCAGCCGCCGTAGCACCAGGCCCCCAGGTAATAGTCCTCGGATCCCGTGCCGATGATTCCCGGCGCCGTTTCGGAGTCGACGAAAATCATCTCGTCGCCCTCGCCCCACCAGTCCCCCTGGTTCTGCTGGATGCTGTGGGCGACCCCGACGAAGTGGCCGCGTCCTTCGGCCGCGAGGATCACGTAGTTTTCCTTCCCGTCGAGGTTCGGCTGATTGTTTATCCGATCCTCGCCGTTCGCCTTCCAATCCGCGGTCCAACCCTTCGTCGGCGCCTCCTGCCGGTACTGCGCGTGGAAGTACCCGAGGTCCTCCGGAAGGCTCTCGTGCTTCTCGTAGTCGATGTTGAAATAGAACGCGCTCGCCGCAGTCGGCCCCTCGTTCGTCACGGTCATCCGGGCCGAGCTGCGGAACGGCATGGGGAAGAAGCTGTTCAAGGCCTTCTGCGAGCCCACGGAAAGCACCTCGGATTCGTATAGGAAGTACTCCCCCAGGCCGAGGCCGAAGAAGTCTCCGACCGGCGCCTCGACGCTCGGCTGGGACTCCGAGTCCCAATACATGCGGAGGACCATCTCCTTCAGGTGCCACTTCGCCGGCGTCGCGATGGTGATCCAGATGTGGGAGATGACCGCCGGGCCCTCGATCTCGGCGAGAGTACGGGTTTCCCCCGGCTGGATGGCGTTCTTCCAGTTGCCGTCGTCGTTCCCACCCGTCCGGTCGTGGCTCGATACGCGATGATTGGTGTAGTCGCGGAGACGGGCCAGGTTCAGCCGGGGCTGGCCGATCGCCGGCAAGGCGAAAGCGAGGACGAGGCAGGAGAACGCGACCTTGGAAAGCTTCATGGGGACCCTCCTGAGAGACGGGCGACATCATATAGAATCCCGCGATGCGAATCGCGATTCTGGCCTTGACCCTCATGGCTGCCTGCGGCGCCGAGCCTCCCGGGCCCCCGACGGAGGACGCGCCGGCGGAAGGGACCTCGACTCCGATGAAGACCTACGGCGACGACCTGGCGTTTCTCGACGAGCACGGGGACGTAATCGAGCTCTCCGACCCCTCGGGCCAGGCGCGAGTGGCGGTGGTGGCCGATTATCAAGGGCGGGTGATGACCTCGACCTCGGGCGGGACGGGCGGGCCGAGCTTCGGGTGGCTCAACCGCGAAGCCATCGCGGCGAAAGTGCGCAAGCCCCACATCAACGTATTCGGCGGCGAGGACCGGTTCTGGCTCGGACCCGAAGGCGGCCAGTACTCCATCTTCTTCGCCCCCGGCGATCCCTTCGACCTCGAGCACTGGCAGACGCCCGAGCCGATCGATTGGGGCCCGTGGGAAATCGTCGATCGTTCGGCCTCCGAGGTCCGGTTCAAGAAGGCGATCGAGATCCTCAACTACGCGGGAACGAAGCTTTCGCTCGAAGCGAGCCGCGTCGTCCGGATGGTCCACCCGCCCACCTCGGGAGCGGAAGCCGTCGGCTACGAATCGGAGAACACCATCACCAACACCGGGGAGAACGCCTGGACCAGGGAGACCGGGCTCCTCTCCGTCTGGATCCTGGGGATGTTCAATCCCTCGCCCTCGACGACCGTCGTGATCCCGTTCGTCGCCGGTCCGGAGGATGAGCTCGGACCGACCGTGAACGACGCCTACTTCGGCAAGGTCCCCGCGGAACGTCTCGTCGTGGCCGACGGCGTCCTGTACTTCCGGGGCGACGGAGAAGAGCGCGGCAAGATCGGCATCCCGCGGAAACGCGCTCGCCCCGTCATGGGAAGCTACGACGCCGACGGCAAGGTGCTGACCCTCGTCGAGTACACACTTCCCGCCGACGCGACCGACTACGTGAACAGCATGTGGGAGATCTCGGACGCGCCCTACGGGGGCGACGTCGTGAACAGCTACAACGACGGACCGCCCGCCCCGGGCGCCCCGCCCCTCGGCCCGTTCTACGAGCTCGAGTCCTCTTCGCCGGCGGCGGCGCTCTCCGCCGGAGAGAGCCTCACTCACGTCCACCGCACCCTCCACTTCCGCGGAGCCGAAGCCGAGCTCGACGTGGTGGCGAAAAAAACTCTCGGGGTCTCTCTTGCCGATATCGTCTCCGCTTTCCGTTAGAGAGATCGGGAGGACCGGTCTCCGCGTCACGAGGCTCGGATTCGGAGGGGCCCCCCTCGCCGGGCTTTTCGAGAGCGTCCGGGAAGAGGACGCGCGAGCGACGCTCTCGGCGGCCTGGAACGCCGGCATCCGATACTTCGACACCGCCCCGTTCTACGGGCACGGACGGGGGGAGGTGCGGCTCGGAGCTTTCCTGCGGGAGCGGCCCCGCGACGAGCTCGTTCTGTCGACGAAGGTGGGACGGATCCTGGTTCCGGCGGCCGAGGGCGCGATCGAGGACCATCAATACAAGGACGTACTTCCTTTGAACCCGGTGTTCGATTTCAGCGCTGACGGCATCCGACGCTCGTTCGAGTCGAGTCTCGAGCGGCTCGGCCTCGAGCGCATCGACATCCTCCACGTGCACGACCCCGACGCGCACTATCGCGAGGTTCTCGACGAAGCCTTCCCCGCGCTCGCGTGCCTGCGCGACGAGGGCCGGATCGGCGCCATCGGCGCCGGAATGAACCAGTGGGAGATGCTCTTCGATTTCGCCCGTGAAGCGGACTTCGACTGCTTTCTTCTCGCCGGCCGCTACACCCTTCTGGATCAGAGCGCGCTCCCCCGGCTACTCCCGGAGTGCGAGAGGCGCGGGATCTCGATCCTGATCGGCGGTCCTTACAACAGCGGAGTCCTGGCGGCGGGAAGCCGGGGCGCCGGGCATTACAACTACGAGAGACCGGCGCCCGCGATCCTGGAAAAGGTCGCGCGCCTCGAATCGGTCGCGGCTCACCACGAGGTCCCGTTGAAAGCGGCGGCGCTCCAGTTCCCTCTCGCCCACCCCGCGGTGGCCTCGGTCATCCCCGGTGCGCGCACCGCGGCCGAGGTCGAGGAGAACGTGAACATGTTCTCTCATCCCATCCCTTTCGCCTTCTGGAGCGAGCTCGTGGCGGAGAAGCTCCTGCCGGAACACGCGCCGATTCCAAAACACTAGGAGGACCCCCATGCCTCGATTCGCTCTCGTCGCCGTTCTACTCCTCGCAGCCTGCGCGCGGGAGCCGGAGGCGGGCTTCGATCCCGCCATCCTCGGCCGCTGGGACGTCACCGTCCAGGGCGAGGACAGCTACCCGTTATGGTTCGAGCTCGCGGAGGCCGAAGGCGGTTTGAAGGGCCGACTTCAGGGTCGGTTCGGCCACGCCCTCGATCTCGAGAGCGTAGAGGCGACCGGAGCCCACGTCACGATGAAAGTCGACGGAACCACCTACCACGCGAATCTCGAGGGCTCGACGTTGAAGGGAACCGGCGAAGGAAAGGAGGGCTCAGCCTTCGAATGGGTGGGCGAGCGCGCTCCCGAGCTTCCGGCGCCCGCCGAGGTCGCCTGGGGTGAGCCCATCGAGCTCTTCAACGGCGCCGACCTCACGGGCTGGGCTCCGAGACACCTTTCGCAGCCGAACCGATGGAAAGCGGAAGACGGAGCGCTGGTGAACGAGGACTCCGGGTCGGACCTGGTGACCGAGGCGAAGTTCCAGGACTTCCAGATCCACGTCGAGGTACAGGTCCCGCCGGGGAGCAACAGCGGCATCTACCTCCGGGGCCGCTACGAAGTCCAGGTCCAGGACGACCACGGGAAGGAGCCTCACGCGCGGGGAATGGGGGGCATCTACGGCCAGGTCACTCCCGTCGAGAACGCCGCGCTCCCGGCGGGCGAGTGGCAGAGCTTCGACATCACCCTCCTCGGCCGGACGGTCACCGTGGTCCTCAACGGCAAGACCATCATCGACCAGGAGGAGATTCCGGGAATCACCGGGGGGGCGCTCGACTCCCGCGAAGCGGAGCCGGGTCCCATCTTCCTCCAGGGCGACCACGGCCGGATTCTCTACCGGAACCTGGTCCTGACGCCCGCGCTCTGACTACCTCCGCCGCACGCGAATCGAGGAAATGCAGTCGTCCCAGTCGTCGCCGCAGGGGCCGCGAACGTCGTCGAGGTCGGCGATGCTGCGCGTAATCTCGAGGCTGTCACCCTCGTAGTCGTCGTGCTCGTAGACCGTCGCTTCCCATCCCGGGTCCAGCATCACCGACGAGACGCAGTTGTCCCAGTCGCCGGACGTTCCATCGACTGCGACACCGCAGGGGCCGCGGAGGTCGTCGAAGTCAGAGAAGCCCCCGGCGAGAGTGATGGAGTCGCCGTCGTAGTCGGGGTGCTCGAAGAACGTGATCCCTTCGCTCGCCCCCGTCCGATCGTCATCGCACGCCGAAAGGAGCAGGGCAAGAGCGCCGACGGTCCAGAGACGAGCACGCCGCATGTCTAGGTCTTCAAGGAGTCTTTCCCGAAGTCCCAGTATACCGTTTGCTCCCGCCTCGCCGATTCGTTGATGAGATGAGCGCAGGAGGCGGCGCGATGCCCCATGACGGCGTCCTCCACCGGCGGCTTCCGCGACCGCACCGAATCGAAGAAGTGGGCGAGGTGGACGTAGGTAGCGTTCCGGCCCCACTCGTCCCAGGTCTGGGCCGCGGCCTTCATCTCCGGCTTCCAGGTCTCCGGAGTTTCCCGTGACTGGACGTTCTGGTCCTCGTAATACGCGTCGGCGAGAGACTCCGTCCAGGATTCGACCACCCATCGGTTGTCCTCGCTCAAGTTCTCGGGGGTGAACACCAGGGAGCCCCCTCGAAACGCGATAGCGCCCTGGGTCCCGAGGATCTCGAAGCCCGACTCACGGCTCGACTGGTTGTTGAAGGTCGAGCTCAGGTTCACGGTGAATCCTTCGGGGTAGACGAGGATGGCGTTCAACGTATCGGGGACGTCGCGCGACTCCTTCCAGCGGTAGAGCTGACCCGAGGCCATGACGCTCGAGGGCATCGAAGCCCCCATGATGAAGTGGATGGTGGTCACCAGGTGCACGAAGAGATCGGTGGCGATGCCGCCGGAGTAGTCCTTGTAGCAGCGCCAGCGGAAGAAGCGCTCGAGGCTGTAGGGGTGTTTCGGCGCCGGCCCGAGGAACTGCTCCCAGTTCACCGTCCCGGGAGAAGCATCGGGGGGAATGGGATAGATCCAGGCCCCGCCGGCGGTGTTGCGGTTGTAGGTCGCCCGGATGAGCGTCACCTGACCGAGAGTGCCCGAGGACACGAGCTCTCTCGCCTTGCGCTCGGTGGCGGAGCTCATGCCCTGGCTTCCCACCTGGTAGATGCGCGAGGACTTCTTCACCGCCGCCGCGATCTCGTTCCCCTCGTCGATTGCGTACGTCATCGGCTTCTCGATGTAGACGTCCTTCCCCGCCGCGAGGGCGTCGAGAGACATCTGGCGATGCCAGTGATCGGGGGAGCCGATGAGGACCGCGTCGACGTCGTTCGCGTCCAGGATCCGACGGTAATCGTCCTCGATGCGCGCGCTCTCTTCCGTCAGCGCTCGCGCCCGCTCGGCGCGGCCGCGGTAGGCGTCGCAGACGGCGGTGAACTCCACTCCGGGAAGCTCGAGCGCCTCCGCCATCAGCCCCTGAGCTCTCGCTCCCGAGCCGAGAACGCCCACGCGAATCCGGGCGTCTGCCGCCTGTCGTCCGAACGCCTCGGGCACCAGGCTCGCCGCCGCCCCGGACATCACCGTGGTCTTCAGGAACTGTC
>DAISKN010000014.1:0-22855 GCA_036820975.1 Acidobacteriota bacterium
GGAGCCCCTCGAGGCCCCAGACGTTGATCGCGATCCAGAGCTTCGGCGGGTCGTCGCTTCCGTCGTTGACGTGAAGGTTCTGAGCGCCCGCGAGCGGAGCGCTCGCAAAGAGCGCGACCAGGGCCAGGATCGAATGCCGCATCGGGTCTCCTTTCATGCGAGAAGCTTCCACCCGCCCGGCGACGGCGGCTGATTCTATCTAGACCAATCGCTTGCGCGAGAACGCGTACAGAAAGAACGCCGCTTCCCCGGGCCTTCGGCTGCTCGACTCCTTCTTCCGCTCGATGACGACGTCCATGAAGCCAGCGCTCTCGAGGAGATCGCGAAGCTCGTCCTCGGTGAAGTGATGCGTCCGGTACAGAACGTTCCCCGTCGCGTCTCGCGAGCAGTAGGTATGGCGCTCTCGCGTCAGCGGGAAATCCTGCTCGTAGAGGCGCCCGTAACCCGGGTTGATCGCATCCGAGACGCCGGAAGCGGAAAGGTAGAAGGCCCCGCCGGGTCGGAGCGAATCGAGCGCATTCGCGAGGAGCCTTCGTCGGTCGGAGACGTCTCCGACGATCGAGAGGACCAGCTGGCACACGACCCCGTCGAACGGAGCTTCGTCGAGCTCGAGCCCGCGCGGGGACGCGACGTCGCGCACGTGGAAAGTCGCGCCTGCCGTCGTTCGACGGGCTTCGGCGACGGCATCGGAGTTGATGTCCACGCCGACGACGGTAAAGCCTTTCTCGTAGACCCGGCGGCTGACGGCTCCGGCCCCGCACCCCAGATCGAGGAGATGCGCCGGGCCGGCCTTTCCGGGTCGGATGCCGTCGAGCCAAGCTTCGAGCTCGCCGAGCTCGGTCTTGGTGGGAATCGCCGTGGGCTCGAAGCGCGCCCAGTCCTCGCGCGAGGTCACGGCGCGCAGGATAGCATCGTTCTCAGCGCTTTCTCGCGAGGCGCCAGAACTGGGCCTCGTTCAGAATCGTGATCTTGTGTCCCTTCTCGCGGAGGCGCTTGATCTCCATGAGCTTCCGGCCCGCGTCGCGGCCCGCGGCCTGCGTGGGATTGGGCCGCCCGCGGACCACCACCCGGGTCAGCGCCGAGGGCATGCCGTGAACGATGGCGCCGGCGCGCCGGGCTGCGGCTTTGGCGTCCCGCCGGGGCTTGCTGAGGATTCCGGTGAACGCGACGTGCACCCCCTTGAGGGTCTTCAACACTCCCGACTTCAGCGCGGCCGGCCGTTTGCGGAGGGCCTCGATCAGCTCGTCGGCGCTCTCGTACCTCTTCCGCCGCTCGCCGATGCAGCGATAGATGATTTCCTTCAGGTGATCGCTGCACTGGAGGTGCCGGACCTCGCCCGTTTTGATCCGCGTCCGCGCGTCGCCCCTCACCAGCATCCCCACGAGCTGTCCCACCTGGTACACGTCGTCCCGCGCCTGCCACTTCGGGGCCGCCCCCTCGAGGATGTCGCTCGGAGCGGTGAGCGCGTTCATGGTGCGCGCGGTGATCCCCCGGCGGTCGCTCTGCAGGCGGACGATTCCGAAATCCCCGAGCTTCAGGCGCCGGCCTTCGCAGACGAAGACGTTCAGCGGCGTGAGGTCGCGATGAAGGAGCTGCCCGCGATGGAGCTTCCCGAGAACTTCGAGGACGCCCGCGATCTCGCGCCGGACGGTGTTCTCGGTCCAGGCCTTGCTCCCGCGCCTGAGGAACGAGCTCAGATCGCCGTAAGGCGCGTACTCGATCGCGAGGCAGTAGAGAACGGTCGCGTCCGGACGCATCAGGGGAAACGCGTCGTAGATCCGGATCGCCCGCGGATGGGCGTCCAGAAGCTGACCGAAGTACGCCTCTCGGAGCCAGCCGTCGATCCGCGTGCTCGCCTTGACGCACAGGATTCTCGGAACGCGGGCCGAGCGCCCGATGCGCTGGGCGAGGTACACCTGGCCGAAGCCCCCCTCGCCAAGCAGCCTGTCGATTCTGAAGTGCAGGCGGGATTCCGGGCTCTCTATCGTCTGCGCGGGCGAGAGCAGGCGTTCCCCCCGGGGGATGTAGACGGGACCGGTCCTGGTGAGTGTGCGGGCGGTGGAGGGCATCGCTTCCTAGTTTCCGCGGCTCTTCGGCGTGTCGCGAATTCGACCGCGGTCCTTGTCGTCGATCCAGTAGAGACCGTGGCAGCGGTCGCACTCGAGATAGACCTCCTCGCCGACCGCGAATACCGCGTCGGGGTCTTCTGACTCCGCGTCCGCGAACGCCGCCGCCCCGGCCTCGATCATCCCTCGCGACAGCTCCATCCGGGCGCCATTGTCCCCCGCGCGCTCCCCGATCGTGAGGAGGTTTCCCGATTCCATGATGGTCACGGCGAGGTTCCGCACGGCGGCCCACTCCTCATAGGCCTCATGGGTCTTCGGATACCACTCGACGACGCGCTCCTCGGAACTGATCGTCCCGACGGAATCCCAGAGGACATCGGCCGCGGGGTCGACGATCGACACCACGATCTCCTCGACGTTCGCCCGCGGCTCGAAGACGGCCCCGGGGCGTCGCCACGACCGGAAATCGAGCAGAGGACGACGGGAGTCAAGAGAAGATTCGCTCGCATCGGCACGCTCTCGAAAGCGGGAAAAGAGTAGCACGCCCGTCGGATCCCCGGGCAATGAGGACGATGACCGCGCCAGGGGACGAAGGGCCGCCACTGGAGAGGGTGGGCCGACGGACGAGACGTCGAAGTGAGGCGCGCCGCTCTCCGAAACGCGTTCACGGTTTCATGCTCTCGAAACGGCCGCGGACATCGGGGCCGAAGAAGATCAGCCGATCGGGCGTCCGCTTCAGGTGGGCGAAGACCGGCGGCTCGAGAAACCAGAAAGCATAGTCGTCGATCACCACCGGGGTCTCGTCGCCGAGGCAGTCGACGACGTCCTCCGCGGTGATCTGAAAACGCTTCAGGGGACCGTCGGGATCGAGCGCGGCGATGGCGTGCTCGCCGTAGACGTTGAGCGGATCGATGAGACCGCAGGCAGTGCGGGTTCCGGCGACGACGTGGACCAAAGGGTTGAAGGTGAAGAGCTCGCGTCCTCGCGCCTTCATGCCGGCGGCCCGCGCTTGCCGGTACCAGAGCGGGTCGGTGAAACGCTGGCTGTGCCCGAGGACGGTGCAGCCGGCGACGAGCAGGAGCGCGAATGCCCGGGCCCACCATCGTTTCGCGCCGAGGGATGCCCTCAGCGGGATGCTCGCGAACAAGGCGAGCGGGGGCAGGTACAAGACGAAGTAGTGGTCCCAGATCGGCTCCCAGACAAACACCGAGAACCAGACGGCGGCGGCGAGCCAGAGCGAGACCCCGGCCAGGAGCGGCCGCGGCATGCGCCGATTCCAAAGAAAGGGCGAGGCGGCGGCGGCGAGGAGCAGCCAGAAGTTGCCGTTCGTGAGCCCGCCGCTCAGGAATGCCCGCGAATGCTCGCTCACGTTCCAGCTCGTGGGAGTCGTCGCGCCGCGCGCGATCACGGCCTTCCGGAAGTCTTCGTAGTGCGCCATGAGCTCGAAGCCGCTCCGGCCGGAGTACCGCTGCGCCTGGAGCTCGAGCACCCGGGTGAAGGCGCCTCCCGTCGCCGCGTGGAGGAAGAACCAGGCGGCGAGGCCGGTAGCGAGACCGCTCGCCGCGAGCGCGGGGAGCTTCCGCCGCTCCCCTCGGACGAGGATGAGCGAGAGCACGAGCGCGAGCACCACGGGAACGGCGAGGGGTTTTACGAGAACGGCGAGCGACAGACTGAGCCCCGCGAGGAGCGCCCAGGCGAGACCCTGGCGCAGCAGGACGGCGAAGACGCCGGCGGCGGCCAGGAGCGCCGTCAGGGCGTTCGGGAGCGCGAGAAACGCGTAGACCTGGAGCGGCGCCGCGTAGAACGCGAGCTGGGCGAGGAGAGCCGTCGACCCGTCCTGAAGCCTCCGGCCGGCATGGAAGACGAGTACGCCGGTGAGCGCGCTCGCGAGGAGCGAGAAGAGGCGGTACCCGGCGAGCGAATCGGCGCCGAGAGAGCCGAAACCCGCGAGAGCGTACAGGTAGAGCGGCGTCTGGTGGTAGAAGAAGTCGACGTAGGGAACCTCTCCCTGGCGCACGAGCCGCGCCTGTTGTATATAGACGCCCTCGTCGACGTTCGGCCGGAGGATGTCGAGCCTGGGCGCAGTGATGACGATGAAAACGACCGCGACCGCCCATGGCAGGGCGGCCCACCTCCACCCGCGCCGAGCCGCGACCTCCCCGGTGCTCGCCGACACGGCGGGCAGTCTACGCCACCGGTGGGCTTTCGACTAGCTCGACCCCACCTCGATGCTTCGACGCTCCCTCCAGGCGATTCGACGGCGCCTCGACTGCTCCGACGACGGGGTGATCTTCCTCTCGATCGCCACCATCGCGGCGAGCTTCGCCCTCATGTTCTGGAACGTGGGCGCGCAGCCGTTCTGGGTCGACGAGGCCATTGCCGCTTTTCCCGCCCAGAGCATTTTGAGGGAAGGCGTTCCCAGCAATCCCCTCGACCTCGACTTCATGGCGCCGCAGCTCCAGGACGACCTCTGGGATCCGTCGGCGCCGCTCTACCGCTACGCTCTGGCGGGCGTCGCCGCGGTCTTCGGCTTCTCGGAGACGACGTCCCGCGGCTTCTCGGTGCTCGCGGCTCTGGTCCTGCTCCTGCCCTGCTTCCTTCTCTTCCGCCGTCTCTACGGCGCCTCGACGGCGCTTCTCGCCTGCGCCTTCCTGTCGGCGATGCCCCAATTCGCTGACTCCTCCCGGGAAGCCCGTCACTTCACCTTCGTCGCCTGCATGATGGCCTTCACGCTCTATTTCCTCTTCGATGCCTCGCACCCCGACGGGCGCGAGCGCAGCCGCGGTCTATGGCCCTTGTTTCTCCTGGCGACGGTCCTCGGCCATGCGATCGGCTACCTCGTGGTCCCGGTAGTGGTCGTCGGCCTTCTCTTCGCCTGGAACCGCCCCGTTCTTTCGAAGCGCTACGTTGCCGCGAACGCGATCGGAATCCTCGTCTACTCGGCCCTTCAGGCGAAGTACTACGACACTCTCCCCTTCTTCCATTCCGTCGGCTGCCACAACCAGCCTTCGGGCTGCCACCCGCACCCTTTCCACTACCTCGCCCTCCTCCTCACGTTCCTGAACGGATCGGATTTCGCTTCTGACCCGTCGCCGTTCGTTCTCGTGGGCAACCTGTTTCTGCCGGTGACGCTGTTTGGAATCGGCATCGCCGCCGTGACCTCGCGGCTGGCGAAGGACCCGGAGCTTCGACCGGGACACGCGCTGGTACTCGCCTGGTTTCTCCTGCCGTTGATCCTGCTCTCGACCAGGGACGTGAAATTTCCCCGTTATCTGTTCTACATCCTGCCCCCGGCGGCACTCTTCATCGCCCGCGGGCTGACGGCGCTGCGCCTCAAGACGCCTGTCCTGCTGGCGCTCGCCGCCGCCGTCATTCTGGCTCCGAGGTTGACCGACGAGAGAAACGGGCGCGATCGGTCCATCGGGTTCGAGTCGCGCTACCTCGCCCATGCAGTCGAGACCAGCCTGAATCCTCCGACTGACAACTGGGAGAGCATCGCCGAACAGGTCGCGTTCCTCGAGAAGAACCTGCAGCCGGGAGACATCGTGGTGACGTCGCTCGACGACGGAAGCCTGGCCTACTACCTCGGGCGCTTCGTCCACGGTTTTCTCGACAGCGCCCACGACGACGAGTTCTTCCTCCGCCTCCTTTCCGAGGCCAAGAGAAGGGGGAGCCGGCTCTGGTTCGTGGACACGCTGCCGACGCACAATTACTGCCACACACCGGGCCGGGAGCCGGTGAGCATCGACTGCCGCCTCAAGTACCGACGGTTCTACGAGGCGTGCCTGCCGAGCAGTCCGACCTTCGACCCCACCTGCGCGCGGCTGAGGTTCTAGCGGACCTCTCTGCGCCGCAAGTTGGAGAAGAGGGCGCTCTACAGGGGGATGCCAGAATCCGGAATCGCCCGCGAGCTCGAGCTCGTACGGAAAGGTTACGATTCAAGAAGGCTCGAACCGCCGGCTGAACGCCGAAGGGGACTCGATGGCGAAGGGGACCCCGTCCGCGAGCGCGAGGAGGTCTCTATCTCCGGTCACGAGCACCTCCGCCCCGCCGGCGAACGCGAGCTCGAGAAATTTCTGGTCATCGGAGTCACGACATCGGGGAGACTGGTCGACGGGTGCTTCAGTTATTGAAACGACCTGGGCATGGAGCAGGTAGGAGCGTAGGAGAGCCATGATCTCCGGTTCGGTGAGTCCGAACTTGGGGTAGGCGAATGCCTGAAGAAGCTCCGCAATCGTGGCGTCGCTGCAGAGCGCAGTGATTCGACGGCTCTCCCAGCTCTGTCGTATCCACGCCAGCCGGCCGCGTGCGAAGAGCAGCGCGGACAAGACCGTGTTGCTGTCGAGGACGACCCTCAACGCCTCCGGCTTCTCGCCCATTTCACCGCTTCCCGAACGTCGCTTTCGTCGATCCCCAGCTTTTCGAGCTTCTCGCGCACCCGGTCCGCGACGTTCAAATCGACGGGATAGAGCTGGATGACTCCATCCTGAACCTGGACATCGAAGTACTCGACGTCGGGGAACTGGTCGGCGATTTTTTTCGGCAGAGTGATCTGGTTCTTCGAAGTCTTCTTTGCCAGTATCATTGTTGTCTTACTACAAGGATATCTTACTTCCTTGCGGCAGGTGAGGCAAGACCGGCGCCGCCTCGAGCAATTCCGTTCGGTTGAGCCTCAGGGGCTGATGCGGCGACCCCTGGAACGATTTTCGAATCGCAAACCGGACTGAGCGATGATTCCCCATTCCTTCCCGCAGCGCCCGGCGCACTCGGCACGGGCTCATTCAGCTAGCGCACGGTCGGGCGAAGATGGGCACTGGAGTTCCGCGCGCCTTGCTGCTAGGATTCCCCCCTCCTAGGGGGGAGGAAGAAAACATGGCCGGTGCGTCGCCATTCGTGCTTCTGCTGAATCCGCCGTACGTGGACGAGGTCTACGACTTCAAGCAGGATTTCTCCGTCGAATATCCCCTCGGGCTCGCGTACCTCGGGGGCACCCTGGAGCGCGACGGCGTCGATTACGACATCCTCGACGCGAACGGCCTCGGATATTCCTTCAACTCGACGGTGGACGCGGTGCTCCAGCGGAAGCCGCGGCTCCTGGGAATCACGTCCACCACGACGACCGTGGTGCTCGCGGGGCGGATCGCGGCAGAGTGCAAGCGTCGCGACCCGGGGATGCTCCTCGTTTTCGGAGGGGCGCACGCGAACGCCGTCCCCGCCGAGACGCTCGCCGACTTCCCCGCCTTCGACTACGTGGTTCAGGGAGACGGCGAGATCGTCCTCGCGGAGCTCTGCCACACCCTCCAGGCGGGCCGCCGGGTCGAGGACGATTCCGAGCGCTGGGAGCCGGTGACCGCCCACGGCGGGCTCTGGTTCCGCAACGAGCGCGGCGAGTCCATGCACTTCGCGCCGCGCCGCGCGTTCCGGCAGCTCGACGAGATCCCGTTCCCTTCGAGGAAGAAGCTCGCGAACCATCTCTACGACATCGGCCCGCTCATGAACGCGGGCTATCGCGGTCTGAAGCTCACCAAGCTCGCCGGCTCGCGCGGATGCCCCTATGCCTGCAACTTCTGCAGCGAGGGCATGGAGTGGCCCGCGTACCGGGCCCGCACTCCCGAGAACATCTTCAAGGAGATCGAGACCTGCTACCACCGCGACGGCGCGCGCCACTTCTATTTCGTCGACGACACCATCAACGTGCGCACCAAGGATCTGTTCAAGCTCTGCTCGATGATAAAAGAGAGCGGGATGAAGATCCGCTGGCATTGCCACGCGCGGGTGCGTCCCATCAACGACGAGATCCTGACCGCGATGCGGGAGTCCGGCTGCTTCGGGCTCATGTTCGGGGTCGAGAGCGGCGACCCCGACATCATTCGCGGACTCGGCAAGAACATCACCACCGATCACGTGCGCATCGCCGTCGCCCTCGCGAAGAAGCACGGGTTCAAGGTGCTCACGTTCTTCATGTTCGGCCACATCGGAGACACCCCCGAGACCTGCCAGCGCACCATCGACTTCGCCTGCGAGATCAACCCCGACCTCGCGTTCTTCTCGATGGCGACGCCCTATCCCGGCACCGAGCTCTACCAGCACTACCTCGCGAACGGCGCGCTCGCAGAGACCTTCAGCTGGGACGATTTCCGGCCCCACAAGAAAAACGCCATGCACCATACGCCGACGATGACGAGCGAGGAGATCTGGCACTTCTACAACAAGGCCCACCGTGCGTTCTACCTCCGTCCCCGGTACGTGGGTCGCGCGCTCCATCGCATGCTGCAGGCTCCACGCGAGGTCAGCGACTACTGGTGGCTGGTGAAGGAGTTCGTCCAGAGCCACGAGTGGATCCCCTCTCCCGTCAATCCCGGTAGCAGCGCAAGGGCTTGAGGCCGCAGGTCGGCCGCGTCCGGATCCTTCCGGTCGTGGTGACCGGTGCGGGCATGGCCGCGACGTTTCTGGCCCTCGCCGCGCGCAACCTCCACTACTCGGGGTTGTCCCTTCCGGGCGGCCTCGACGAAGCCATCGGCCGGTTCCTCGAGATATCGGTCAGCCTCATCCTCGTTCAGCTCACCGCGTTTCTTCCCGCGAGCGCCGCGGGCGCCGCGGTCATTGGCACTCTCTGGCTATGGCGGAGGAGCGCACTCCTCTGTTTCACCGAAAGCGGCTGGCGAACGCGGCTCTACCTGAGCGGGTTTCTCTGGCTCCAGATTTTCTCGACCAACTTCGTGCTCGACCTGGATCCTCGCCTCGCGGTCAGCTTCGGGGCGGGAGTCGCACTGCACCTGGCGCTCGCCTCCCCCGCCGGGAAGCGCTGGCACGGGGGGCGAAGACGAGCGCTGTGGCTGACGTGGCTGGGCTTGTTCCTCTTCCTCGTGCCTTTTCAACGGGGCTGGGTGGACCGGCTCTCCGTGGCCCTCTGGTGCGCCGCTCAGCCCTGGCTCACCGGGGTGGTCTCCCGAGCCGCGAGCTGGAGCGACCGGGTGTGGCCGGGCGCGATCTCGGTGATGGCGGGGCAGCTCATGGCGGCATGGACCCCCTATTTCGTCTCCGATCCGGCGCTCCCGTTCCTCGTCGCGATCTTCGCCGGAATGCGCTATGTCGTTTACCGCCTCATCGGCCGGCCGCGAAGACGGCTGGCGCGGGCTTCTCTCGGCTTCGTCGGTCTCGTCGCTGCCCTGGCGGCCGGCTGGGCGCTGGCGGAGTCGTTCCGCGTCGAGGACCGGGGAGCGGGAGGCACGCGCCTCGGCACGGATCTGGTCTACAACTTCTGCGAGAGCCCCGCGCGCGAGCTCCTCGCGGTGACCGTCCCCGTCTGTTCGGGTCCGGGGGGTCCGCAATGCATACGGGGCCGAATCGATCTCTTCGACCTGAACTCGCTCGACCGCAAGGGCTCTCTCCGGCCTTTCGACGAGACCTTTTCCGGCCGCATGGAGCAGATCGTCTGCCAGGACGACCGGCTCCTCGTCGGAATGTGCTGCGCCTGGCTGGACTCCCGAGGAGAGCGGCTGACGGTGATGTCCCTGGACTGGAACGGCGAAGTGCTGGAGAAGTCGCTCACGCCGGACCACGACACGAATCGCGTCGTCCTCGACGCTTCACGGGAGTCGCTATGGCTCGTGGGCCGGGCCGTCGTCCATCTGGACGGCACTGGAGCGAGAGAACTGATCGCGGCGCGGAATCCTCCCGGGATCTTCGTCGTCGAACGGGCCTCGGCCAGCGATCGCCGCGACAGCGTTTTCCTCGGAGAGTTCATCGATGCGAGCTCGGTGGTGGAGCTCGATCGGCTCTCCCTCGAGCCGAAGCGGGAGATCGATACCAACAACGGGAGCGTCGTCGCCGTCACCGTGGACGACCCGATGGACCGGGCGTGGGTGACGGGACTCTGGGGGGTCGAGGTGTTCGACCTCGAGAGCGGCGAGAGGGTCGCGGCCGAGCGTCTCGGCTTCGCCATCCGGACCCCGCTCGTCGACGAGGAGAACGGCCTCGTCTACGTCCCCTCGACGACGAGCGGCAAGATCTACGTGCTCGATCGCGAGGACGCCCGAGTCCTCGGCGCGCTCGCGATCGGATTCGGTCCGAGGAACGTCTTCCTCGCGAATCGCGGTAAATGGTTTCTCGCGAGCAGCGAGCACGGGCTCTGGTACTGGGAGGCCAGAGAGCTCGCAGCGCAGTTCAAGAAATTCAGGAGTTCTTCGGCCGCGCCCTGAGCTCTCGTTCGAGCCTTCCCATTTCCCGCCAGAAGTCGATGGTGGAGGGAAGGACGCGAATCCGCGAATCGCGCCCGTCGGTCCAGACCGCGGGTATCTCCCGGACCGAAAGGCCGATGGCGAACGCCCGCACGGCGATTTCCGAGCCGAAGAACAGTCCCTCGCTCAGTCGGGCGTTCGCCCGGATCCGATCCCAGGCCGCGCGCGTCAGGAACTTGAACCCGCAGGCCGCGTCCGAGCCCTGGTACCGAACCCGGCGGCGAAGGAGGGCGTTGAAAGTAAGAGAGGTTACCGTCCGGAGAAGGCTGCGGTTCTTGACCCGGGAGCCCGGGGCGAGGCGCGTGGCAACGACCATGTCGTGCTCGCCGCTCGCGAGGAGCGCGAGCGCTTCTTCCAGATGGCGGAGATCGGTCGCGAGGTCGGCGTCCATATAGCCGAGGAGGGGGGTGTCCGCGGTCTCCCAGGCCTTCTGGACCGCGGCTCCGAGGGCGGGCCGATCGAGGCGGAGGTAGCGCACCCTGGGGTGGCTCGCGGCCAACCGTCGGGCGATCTCGGCCGTAGCGTCGGTGGAACCGTTGTCGGCGATGGTGAGGGTCAACTCGATGTCCAGATTGCCGGCGCACTCGAGCACGCGCTCGACGGACGCCGCCAGCACCCGCTCCTCGTTCAGGACCGGAAGGACGATGTCGACAGCGGGAACCGGGTGCTTGTTCATAGGAGCTCCGGGTCGGCCGTCGAGGGGGGCTCACGCGGCTTGTATCCGGACCCCTGGTATAATACCCTCCCCTCGGGCTTAGTTGGGGAGGCCAATCTCAATGCACGTCACGTTCGTGTCTCTGGGGATGGAGCTATTGGGGGTCGAATATCTTTCGTCGTACCTCAAGGCGCACGGTCATCAAACGAGCCTCGCCCACAACCCCGCGCTGTTCAACGACCGTTTCCAGCTCCATGTGGCGCCGCTCGCGCGGCTGTTCAACCAGGACGATCGGATCGTCGAGTACATCCTGCACCTGAATCCCGATTTGATCGGCTTCAGCGCCCTCACCAATACCTTCGCCTGGTGTCTCGACATCGCCCGCAAGGTCCGCGAGCGCAAGCGCATTCCGACGATCTTCGGCGGGGTCCACGCCTCGGCCGTGCCCGAGTTCGTGATGACTTACGACGAGGTGGATTTCGTCTGCGTCAGCGAGGGTGAGCTCCCGCTGCTCCAGCTGGCAGAGGCCCTCGAGGCCGGCAAGGACGGCACCGGGATCAACAACATCTGGGCGAAGCCGGCCGGACGCATCACCCCGGCGCCCGCGGTCAACCCGTTCATCCAGGACCTCAACGCGCTTCCGTTCCCCGACAAGGACCTCTACGCGCCGACGATCCCCAAGCGCTACGTCTACCGCATGATGACGGCGCGGGGCTGCCCCTATCGATGCACGTTCTGCTTCAACAACTTCTTCGCCAACCTGCCGTCGGAAGGCAAGCCCAAGGAATATCTGAGGCGGCGTTCGGTAGAGAGCTGCATGCGAGAGCTCCTCGAGGGCAAGGAGAAGTTCGACTACTCGGTCATCGAGTTCCACGACGACATCTTCACAATGAACAAGGATTGGCTCGGCGAGTTCCTGCCGCGGCTGAAAAAGGAGATCGGCGTCGGATGGGTCTGTGAGACCCACTCGAAGTTCATGGACGACGACGTCGCCCGGCTGATGAAGGAGAACGGCTGCCTCGGCGCCAAGATGGGGATCCAGTCCCTCGACAACCTCTCCTACAAACGTCACGAGCTGAAGCGCGGCGAGGACGAAAGCGACCTGATCCGGGCGCTCGACGCGTGCAAGAAAGTGGGGCTCCAGCTCGACGCCGACCACATCTTCGGCCTGCCTCGCGAGTCCGAGGGGGCGCAGGAGCACGCGCTCTCGTTCTACAAGGAGCACACCCCCGGCCGCATCGCCTGCTTCTGGCTGACCTATTTCCCCGGGATCGAGATCACCGAGCGCGCGCACGCCGAGGGGGAGCTGAGCGACGAGCAGGTTCTCGACATAAAGCGCGGGAACATGCTCTGGTATCACCAGGTGCAGGCGCTCACGCCCGAGGGGCGGAAGCGCCTGGCGGCGAACCGGAATTACATGGTGGCGTTCCACATCATGCCCGTGGTGCCCGGGTTTCTACGCAAATACGTGAACCCCCGCGCCATCGGAGCGATACCTTTCGCCGTGCCGTTCGCCCGGTTCGCGATGGCGGCGAAGATGCTCTTCACCTGGCTCTTCGACGGCAACTTCGGCGCCGGGATCTACATGCGTCTCTACCTGCACCATATCCTCGGGCGCGGCAGGCGCTTGAACCGCATCGACGGCGGTGCTTCCCCTCGACGACCGGTCGTGCCCTCGACCGCGCAGAACAGCGTGTAGCGGAGTCCGCTAAAGATAGGACCGCAGCACGCTCAGGGCCGTTCGAACCGGCTTCTGATAGAGGAGATTGAACTCGAGGTAAGGGCCGACGCTGCACCTCGAACAAGGGGTGTCGCGCCCGAGCGCGGACCGCCAATCGTCTCCGAGCAGGTCCACGGGCTCCGCCTTGCCCTTGGTGTATGCGCAGGGATAGGCCTGTCCGCGCGGATCCACGTAGAAGAAGCCCCGGGTCGCGGCGCAGCGAACGTCGGGATCCAGAACCGCCGAGCGGGCGAAGTCGTCCCAGCTCGAGAGCTCCTCGAGGTAAGGCACCGAGCTCGCCACTCTTCGTCCCGAACGCTTGAGCTCGAGGAGCCTCCCCCAGAAGCGCCGCAGGCGTTCGTTGGTGAGCTCGGGGGCGATCTCCCCTCTCACGATCTCCGTCTCCGTGCACTGGGGCTGAAAGTGGATCCGGAAGCCGCCTTCCTCGGCGAGGTCCAGAAGGGGCTCCGCCTGTTCGATGCTGTGCTCGGTGACCACGCAGATGGCGATGACCCGCCGGCCCGAGGCCGCGATCTCACGGATCGCCGGAAGCAGTCCGTCGTGGGAGCCGCGGCCCCGGGCGGCCTCGTGATGCTCCCGATCGCCGTCGAGGCTGGTGAAGAACAGGTCGACGGCGCGCACCCGCTCCCGGCATTGGGCATAGAGAAGGAGATTCGTGTTCATGGTGACGAAGAGACCGCGCTCCTTCGCCAGGCCGACGATATCGCCGATGTCCCGACGCACCATGGGCTCGCCTCCGGCGAGGCCGAGACGCTTCACTCCCACGCTCGCGAGGCGGTCGAACAGCGTCTCGACGCGGGCGATCGGCAGGTCCGAGGGATCGAGAAAAGGAGTGTTGCAGTAGCTGCAGCGGAGATTGCACCGATTGGTCACCGCGAACGTCGCGGAGACGGGACGTGGCGGGCCGTCGACGGACCACGAGAGCAGGCTCCGGCCGAAGGCGAGAGCCATCCCGAGGCGCCCGTTAACCATGGAGGGAGCGGAGCACCAGCAGCCAGACGATGCCGTAGTAGGCCTTCGAGGCGAGCCAGGCAATCTGGTTGGACTCGAGCAGGAGCCGGAGCACCAGGGGAGCGAAGGCCGACAGGGCGGCCAGGGGGCCGAGGGTCGACCATAGAACGGCGGCCATCGCGGCGCAGCATGCTCCGAGCTGGGCGTAAGGCAGCCAACGCGACGCCACCGCGCTCGTCTGGATCCGGTTGGCGTCGTCGGCGTTCCGGTCGCGCAGAATCTGGAAAACGTGGCAGATGCTCGTCATCACCCCCACCAGAAGCACCACCTCGAGCGGGAGCGCTACACCGGGAACCATCGCGTAGAGCGCGCCCCACAGCCCCACCCAAAGGACGTCGAGACCGGCCTTGCCCTTCAGGATCGCCGAGTAGGCGAGGTTGACGAGGAACAGGGCCGCGACCGCGAGGGCGCTGCGCGCGCCGAGGAGAGCGAAGGCCGCGAGGACGACCGCGACTTTCTCCATCTGGAGGATTCCGAGGAGGCGTCGGCGATGCGCCGCACAGAGCCGAGCGAGCGCCTGATCCTTGGCCGGGTCGTTCCGATCCCGCTCGCAGTCGTAGACGTCGTTCAATCCGTACAGGAGCGCCAGCACCACCGTCGAGATCAGAACCTGCGCCAGCACGGTCGCGGCGTCGGGGCGGGCGAAGAGGACGATCGACAGGTTGACCGCGAGCAGCAGGCCCTCACCGCGCTCCAGCCGGTTGAGGAGCGGCTTGACGTTCACCCAGAAAAGCGTGCCGATGCCGAGCCCGCTCACTGCCCTGGAATCCGGGAATGGTTTCGACGTCGACACGACAGCTCCTTGGGTCGGACCGCACACTGCTGCCCCGACCTGCTCAAAAAGCTCGACCCTGGGGGGGGACCGCCTTGCTTCGACCGACTAATTTCTATCGCACTTCGAGCGCGCGGGGCAAGCCGCCTCCACGCTCGACGCTTTCGCGAAACCGATCCTTGAACAGCAGGGGTTGCTCGTCGCGGAGGTAGTCCGAGACGTCGTCGCCGAAAAGCCGCTGCCTTCTCTCCAGAATCGCGCAGTCCTCCACGTGCACCGTCCGGTTCAGCCGCCGCAGGAGCCTCTCGACGAGGGCGCGCGCGGGAAAGAGCAGGCGGGGCAGATCGAGCGTCGTCTCGACCGTCACCTCGGAGCGCACGTCCGGCGTGCCGGAGCCGAACTCCTCGACCGTGGACAGGACGTACATGGGACCGAGAGGGGACTCGACGGCGTGGAAGATCTGATTCGGCGGCCGGAACTCGTAGTAGTGGACGTTGCGGATCTTGAGGGGGCCGACTTTCGACGTGATCTCGAAACAGGCCGCTTGTCCCGTCTCGCTCATGACCCGGCAGGCCATGAGGCCCGAATGAGCGGGCATGTGCTCGAGGTCTAGGTAGTTCGCGATGACGTTCGCTCTCGAGCACCGGACGTGCTTCACGATGGTGAAATGGTGCCTCATGACGCGTATACCCGGAGGAATCCGCCCTCGAGCGCGTGCCGGAGCGGCTTGAGCTCGATCGACATCGGTCGTCCGGTCCCTTTCGAAAGTCCGCCCAGGCGCCAGGCGCCGCCGGGTACCGTCAGGCAGCGCCCCGTCACCGGGTCGAAGGTATAGGAATGCCAGGGGCAGACGACGGCGCGCGGCGTGAGGCGTCCCTCCCCGAGCGGCCCGCCGAGATGCGGGCAGACGCCGTCGTAGACCCGAAGGCCCTCGGGGGTGTCGACGATGAGGATCTCCCGACTTCCGATCTTCTCCCCGCGGCAGCGCCCGCGCACCGCCTCGATCGGCACCTCGTAGATCGGAGTCTCGCTCATTCGGATACAATCTACCCGCTGTCTCCGCCATGAGTAAAGCGCCTCGCTTTCCCCGGCCGCTCTAGCGTGCTTCCCCTTCCCTCCGAACGGCTGCGGCGCCTCGTCGGCGGGCGCGTCGCGCTCTTCCTGGTCCTCCTCGGCTGGCCGGTGCTGCTGGTGAGCCCGAGCGGCACCTCGATGACGGACTCGGTTCTGCTCGCCGCCATCCGCATCGTGAACGAAGGCACCATGACCCTCAGCGACGGCTCCGATCCCGAGCGCGTCTTCCTGACGCGGGCCTTCGATATCAGCTTCCACGAAGGCCGCGTCTATTCCGGCGTCGGGCCGGGCGGGAGCGTCATCGCCGCGCCTTTCTACCTCGCCGCCAAGCCCTTCTTCTCGTTCTTCGGCGAGGAAGTCGTCAAGAACCGCCGGATTCTCGGGTACTACCGGCCCAACAGCCGAGCCCTCGGGGAGGCGCCCGCCCCGCATTTCAAGGAAATGTACCTGCTCCAGATCGCCCTGGTGTGGGTTCTCGTCGCTCCCCTCTACGCCTTTCTTCTTACCCGCATCGACCAGCGCCTCGTTGCCTCGGGCGCGCCTCGCTCGCTCTCGGCCGTCGTGGTCCTCGCGGTTGGAATCGGGAGCATGGTCCTCTACTACTGCGCGATGTACTCCGGCCAGGCGCTCGCGTACCTTCTCGTCTGGCACGCTCTCCTGAACCTTTCGGACGGCTCCGGTTCCTCCCGTCGCCCGAGCCTCCTCGCCGGCGCGGCCTTCGGAGCCGCCATCGCGGTGGACTACCCGAGCGCGCTCGCCGTCGGCTTCGCGCTCGCCTTCGCGCTGCCGCGGCTCGCCCCGGCGCGGAGGCTCGAGGTGCTCCTCCCCCTCGCCCTCTCCGTCGGATTGCTGCTCGTCTACCACGCTTCGGCCTTCGGCTCTCCGTGGTCGACACCGTATCAGAACCGGTTCTGGATCGAGACCGAAGCCGCGGCCGAGCGCGGGCTCGTTGCTTTCGAAGAGGGGCGGCGCCCGACGGCGAACCTGCCGAGCCCCGAGGTGATGCTCCAGCTCGCCTTCGGAGGGTACAAAGGACTCTTCGTCTACAGCCCGATTCTGCTCCTCGGTCTCCTCGGGCACTTGAGGGCGCTCTCCGGCCTCGCGGGCCGAAGAGCGGATCACCTGCTGAGCCTTGGCGTGTTTCTCGCCTACCTCGTTTTCAACAGCACCCTGGGAACCCACGTTCCCCGCTACGGTCACCATTTCTGGGGAGGGCTGAGCATGCTCTGGGGTCCGAGGCACCTCTTCGCCGTCCTGCCGTTTCTGGCCTGGGGGCTGGTCGGGCTGGACTGGGAGAAGGTCTGGGTGAGATGGGCGAGCGGCCTCGCGCTCCTCCTTTCCTGCGGCATCAACGTCACCGGAGCGATGTTCAGCGACGTCATCATGTCGACCTATGCTTTCGGCCAGGAGCTGCGCTACCCAATCCGCTATGCCTTCCGGCTCGTCGCCGAAGAGGGACCGCGCTCGCCCCTTCTCGGCGCCTACGGAGTCGATCCTCGGGCGCAGGCGGCGCTCGTGCTCGGTCTCCTGTTCGCGACCCTCGTCGTCGTGGTCGTCCGCGTGCGCCTCGAGCGCGGGAACGTCGATGGGCGATGAACGGCGTCTTTCTACCCGGGCGCGGGGGTGTTTTCGGATTTGGCAATTCCGCCGCGTCCCGGAGAAGCGAAACTTGGGTCTTGCAAACGGGCGCCGGACGGGTATGATCGCCCTCCAGGGGGGGAGTTGCTCATTCAGGCTTCCAGGCGTTCTCGGTAAAGCGCTTACGGGAGCGGTCCCGACCCCTTCCCCAGGAACGGAGTTATAGGCATGTCTCGATACTGGTTAGGACGCTCGGGCGGCTCCTGGACGCTTCGGCTGGCGGTCATACTCGGCGCAATGGCGCTCGTCGGCGGCCTCACCGCGGCGCACCAGCGAACCCTCGGAGGCGCCTCGGGCCGGGGCTCCTTCACGGGTACGGGCCTCGCAGGCGTCACTCGGGGACCGGACAAGGCGCTGGAAATCCGTCTCGACGATCTCATGACGGATATCAGCGACTCGGGATTCTCGTCCCTCGACCGGCGGGCTCTCCTCGAGATGGGGCAGCGAGCGCTGGGAACGGCCGAGCCCATCGAGGCCATGCGGCTCGCGGACGTGCTCGAGGGAATCGGAAGCGTCCGCATTCTCACCGATGGGCGATCGATCGTCCTCGGTCCGAGAGCAATCCGCCTCCTCGCTCGACTGGCCGTGGACGGCCAGACGGGACCCGTCGACGAGCTCACGGTGGGCGAGCTTCTAGACGCGCTTCCGCCCATCGCTCTCAATAACGATGGAACGCCGCGGCGCCTCGACCGCCGATCGGAGAGGCTCGCCGACGCCGTCTTCGGAAGCGTGCGGAAGGTCGATGCCGCGCGCGATCCGGCCTTCAACGAGCGGCTGGATCTCGAGTATCGATACGAGCGCGTCGTGCAGCTCGTCGAGGATTTGAGGGGCGAGGGCTTTACCGGGGACGAAGATCGCAATGCGGTCTACGACGAAGCCTACAACCGGCTCCTGACCTCGAACGAGGAAAGCGCGATTCCGCTCCTCGACGGCCACCTGCGCCTCGAGGAGGAGCTCGACCGAATCAACCCGCGCTCGATGAGCCACGCCGAGCGGATCCAGTTCCGCTGGGAGGCTCGCCGCCTGGCCTTCGGCGATGAAACGGCGAAGATGCTCTTCGCCCGCCAGGAGGCGATGGAGCGCTACCAGGTCGACAGGCTCGCACTCGAGGCCGATGATTACTCGGAGCCCTCCGAGAAGGCGAAACGCCTGGCTCAGCGTAACAAGGAGCTGAAAGTGGAGCTTGCGGCCATGGGCTCCTACGTCGGTTTCCCGGACGCGTCCGGGCGCGTGGAGGCAAGCGCCGCGGAGCCCGAAGCTGCGGCTCCCGCGGAGCCCGAGGCGGCTGTCCCGGATGAGAACGCGGGCGCGCCCCGAGGCCGGAGGGTGCGATGAGAATTACACGCCGTATTCTTCCGAAGCGCCAGGCGCTCGCCGCTTTCCTGGTCTTCGGGCTGTCCACCCAGGTCTCGGCCCAGACCCAGTGCGACACCGACCCGCAGCGTGTGCTCTTCACACCGACGGTCGACCCCACCCTGATCAACAAGCTCCTCCAGCGGCTGGGTGACAAGGACGTCGATATCGGCGCCGTGCCGGTGACGCTTCCCGGACTCTGTACCGATCACCAGATGAGCCTCCGTACCGGCTCCGTCAATCTGCCCTTCGGCAGCTCCCCCTTCGTGGTAACACCCAGTCGCGGGAGCATCCGCGTGGACCTCATGCTGTCTGGCCCGTTCGACTTCGGCCTCGACGGCAGCACGTACCAGGGTGTCAACTGCGACTCGTTTTGCGTCATCGAAGTGCCCTACATCGGGGAGATCTTCAACGGCTGCGACATCGAGGAGTTCATCGTGGGCCCGGTGCTCCGCAGCATCAACGCATCGGCCGGATTCGACGATCTGAACGTCACTCAGAGGGCGGACACCTGCGTTCTCGGCGACTGCACCGCCGTACACCCGCTCGAGTCGACGAACGCCAACGTCATCAACTTCGACGTGGACTTGACCGGCTTCGGCTCCTGCGGGGTCCACCTCGATTTTCCCGACCCGTTTCCCGATCTTGATTTCGACCCCTGCCAGGGTCTCGATCCGTTGATCGAGTCTCTGCTCGAGCCCGAGCTCGAGAATGCCATCGAGGACGTGTTCGTGACCCGGGATGGCAAAGGCACGCTCATTCAGGTGTTCTCGAAGCAGATCACCAAGGACGGCTGCGCCGACATCCCCGAGGTGAAGAACTGCAAGGCCGGTCAGACGGATTCGGTCGCCGGTCTTCTGAGAGCGCCGAGGAACCCCGCCTTGAGCGCGGCTCTCTATCTGCTGCCCCTCGGTCTCGTCGGCGGGCTCGTCTTCAGGGTGCGGCGCCGGCGTTCCTGACGGAAATCAGCCTTCGTTTCGGGGCGGGAGCGTTCCTCCCGCCCCGTTTCCGTATGCGGCGCCGCGGCGCTCGATTACCATCCCGGCCGCGAGCGCGAACAGAAACACGGCGGCGCTCAGAATCTGGTTGAGACTGAAGGTGAGGTCTCCGATCTGCCATCCCGGCCGCGGGTCCCCCCGGAAGATCTCGTTGAAGAAGCGAAAGAGGGGATAGCCCGCGAGAAAGGCCACGGCGAGCTGCCCCGCGAACTGCCGTTTCCGGCGCATCCGCTCGAGGAGCACGAAGAGGAGAAGGGCCGCCGCCGCCTCGTAGAGCTGCGTCGGATGAGACGGGATGTCGAAGTTGACGTGGTTCGGCGCGCCGCCGGCCACGAGGCCCCAGGGCGCGGTCGTGGGCTTTCCGTAGCAGCAGCCGTTGAGGAAACAGCCCAGACGGGCGACGGCGATGGCGGGCAGAAAGGCGAACGCCAGCGTATCGGCGACGTCCCAGAGATCGAGTCCGCGAGAGCGGGCGTAGAGCACGCCGGCGCCGGCCGCGAGAGCGAGCCCGCCGTAGAGCGACATGCCGCTGCGGTCCCACAAGATGAAGATCGACGAGAACGGCCGCTCCGCGTACATCGCCGGGCTCGCGAGCCACACGAGCCCTCGAGCTCCGATGAGCCCGGCGGCGAAGGCGACGGCGGTGAGCTTGAGCACCGCGACGATGTCGAGCCCCTTGCGCTCGGCGTCGCGATAGGTCAGCCAGAACCCGAGGCTGGCGCCGAGAGAGAGCATCACCGCATAGGTCGAGATCTCGAGGGGGCCGAAGTAGATGATGGGGTGCATGTGGAGTCCGGGGGGATTCTATACCGCGGGGGGAGCGGCGCACCCGGCGGCGCGGTTGACCTAGAATCGAGTCTCGATGACGCGTCCTTCCCGCTGACGTCATTCCGATGAGCACGACGATTCGCGGACTTCTCGCCCTCGCGCTGATTCCGATCTTCGCCGCGTCGCTGGCGGTGACTCTCGTCGCCCACCGCGTGAACCGGACGCTGCTCGATCCCGACTATTACACGGGGGGGCTCCGCCGCATCGGCGCCTACGATTTCTTCTACGATGCCCTGCTCCCGCCGATCCTGGAGCGCGCGGGCATCGATATCGCCCGAGCGCCCGCGAGCCTCGGCCTGTCGGCGGAAGGGCTGTCGGCGAAGATGAAGCGGATCGTTCCCCCGGACGCCCTGGAGACGCAGGTGCGGAGTGCCGTCGAGGGAGTGCTTCCCTATCTCGCCGGGAATACGGACTCTTTCGAGATCATCGTGACGCCGGGTCGATGGGTCGAGGAGGGCGCGGACGTGATCCGCGATCTGACGCGCGAGCCGGAGCTTTGTGACTATCTGATCGAGGAGACCGTGCGGGCGCCGCTTCAGCCGCGATGGAGCGCGTTCGAGGGGGGGGTCCCCTTCACCCTCGGGCTCGCGCTCGAGGACGTCGTCGAGGGAGTGAAAACAGTGTGCTCCGGGCCCTGGCTGGCCGAACAGGTCGACGCCGTCCTGGAGGGGCTCGTTCCTTACGTGACGGGAAAGACGGAGAGCTTCAGCGTCCTCATCCGGCTCGAAGGGAGAACGACGGCGGCGATCCAGGTTGTTCGGGGCTGGCTGGGCCGGATCCTCGAGGGCGGAGGCTACGACCACATCGTTCGCGAGCAAGCCGTTCCTCTCTTGCGGGTCCTCTTGACCTCGATAGTGAGACCTCCCTACGGGGTCTCCTTCAGCGACGAGGAGCTCGCGACCCTCATCGGCCTGGCGCTCCCGCGGGCGTGGGTAAAAGCGCAGCTCGACGGCGGCATCGAAGAGCTCGAGCGCTATGCCACGGGACGAGCGCAGTCCTTGGCGATCTCGATTCCTCTGGAGGAACGCGCGGACACCGCGGCGGTGCTGCTCGCGGCTGCGATCAACCTCAAGGCGCGGGCCGCCTACGAGGGACTTCGGGACTGCACCGCGGACGAGGAGCAGGCCCTCGGAGTCGTCCCCGAGACTCTGCCGAACTGCCGGGTCCCCGGGATGGCCTACGACGAGGTTCGCGCCAAGGCGGCTTACGACACGGTGGCGGTGGTGAGAAGGGCCTTCGAAGGTCGCCTTCCCGAAGGCATCCACGTGACCGACGACGACCTGCGGGCCGCCTTCGAGCGTTCCGAGGGCGGCATCACGCTCGAGGCCGTGCGACATACCCTGATCCACGGTTATCGGTTCGACGAGCGGGGGCTGCGCCGACTGCTGGAGGCGACCGCCACCCCCGATCAGCGCGCGCAGTCGTGGGAGCGCTTTCAGAACCTCCGGCTCCGGCTTCGGGACGGAATCCGCTACACGGACAGAGACCTCAGGCGCGCCGCCGACTTCGAGTCTCGCGCCGCGCTCGACCGCACGCGCTTCTGGCTCGGCCTCGCCCGCAAGGCGATCGTGGTCCTCGCGGTCGCGGTGGCGCTTCTCTGGGTGGGGATCGCCCGGCTCGGCGCGCGCTCGCGGGAGTCCCGGCGGATCTGGGGAGGGTGGGCGCTCTTCTGGGGAGGCTCAGTCGTGGCTGCGGTGGGGCTCGGCATGAACGCGCTCCGCGCGCTCCCGACCCCGGCCATCGAGAACCTCCAAGCGCGACGAGCCATCACCGACAAGCTCCTGGAGCTTAACGATGAGCTCTTCGCCGCGTTCACGGGCCCGCTCGTGGTGCAGGGAATAGCCGCCGCGCTCCTGGGACTCGCGCTCGTCTTCTGGGGCATCTACCTCGCTCGCCGGAAGGCCAAGGCTCCCGCGGAGACGTAATCGTTCAGGAATCGCTCGAGAGCCGACAGAGAATACCGCTCGACCGCAGGCGTACGATCAGGTGACCTCGCGCTTCAGCTCCGTGCCTTTGGTCGCGAGCGAGAAGCGCGGCTCGACCGATCCCCCGGAGATCACGCGCTCCGCCACGTACTCCCCGACGGCCGGTCCGTGCTTGAAGCCGTGGCCCGAGCCGCCGCCCACGAGCCACAGGTTGTCGAAGTCGGGATGCCGATCGATCAGGAAGTCGCCGTTCGAGGAGTTCTCGTACTGGCAGACCTCGGCGGCGACGAGGGGCGCACCGCGAAGGGCAGGGAACCGTTCGCCCACGAAGGCGCGCGCGGCGAGAAGCCCTTCGGGAGATACCGACCGCTCGCCCGAGTCGGGATCGAACGCCGGTCCCATCGCGTGCTGCGCCAGCTTGAAGCCCTTGCCTTCGATGTCGGGGAGCCCGTACCACTGCGCGATGTCGTCGATCCAGATCGGCATTTCGGGGGGGCGGAAGCGGGCGTCGCCGGACGGCGGGCCGAAGTAGAACACCTCCTGCCGGGTGGGAA
>DAISKN010000015.1:0-488 GCA_036820975.1 Acidobacteriota bacterium
TTCTTCCCGTTCCGCCCTGAGCGCCTCCCGCGCGTCCTTGGCCATCTTCGCGAGCCGCTTCTGGACGAGTCCGAAGACGGTGCCGCCCTCGTAGTCGCCCTCTTCGTCGGGCGAGCCGGCGTCGACCCCCGTCAGGAGCTCGACGCCCTCTTCCACCGTGGAGGCGGTATAGATCCGAAACCGTCCTTCCGCGACCGCTTCCACCACGTCCTTGCGCAGCATCAGGTCCGAGACGTTCGCCTCCGGGATGAGAACTCCCTGGCGGCCGGTCAAGCCGGATGCGCGGCAGGCGTCGTAGAACCCCTCGACCTTCTCGTTGACTCCCCCGATGGCCTGGATCTCGCCTTTCTGATTGACCGAGCCGGTCACCCCCACGTCCTGGCGGAGGGGAAGCCGCGAAAGCGCCGAGAGCAGCGCGTAGAGCTCCGTCGAAGAGGCGCTGTCGCCGTCCACCCCGTTGTAGCTCTGCTCGAGCGCAAGGCTCGCGG
>DAISKN010000015.1:498-22298 GCA_036820975.1 Acidobacteriota bacterium
CGGAGAGAGCGAGCGGCACTTTCTGCGCGAACCGAGCCCGGAAATATCCGGCGAGGATCAGCACGCCCTTGTTGTGGCTCTTCCCCGAGAGATCGGCCTCGCGCTCGATGTTGATGATCCCCGCCCGTCCGGCGGCGACGGAAGCGGTAATCTTCGTCGGCCGGCCGAAACGATAGTCGCCGACGTCGTAGACCGAGAGTCCGTTCAGCTCGCCCACCCGCGCGCCGTCGGTCGCGATCATGAGGATTCCGTCCCGGGTCATTTCCGCCATGCGGGACTCGATGAGGTTGCGCCGCTCGATGCTCTCGCGAACCGCGCGGTCGACGTAGGCCCCGGTCACCACCGAGGCCCCGTCCTCCTTCGCCCAGTAGCTCGCCTCGCGCACCAGATCGGCGACGTCGCTGAAGCGGGTGGAGAGCTTCCCCTGCCTTCCGGCGAGCCTCACGCCTTCTTCCACCACCGCGGCGGCCGCGCTTCGGTCGAAATCGGGAAGACGCTCGTCCCGCGCCAACCGCGCGATGAACGACGCGTACCAGGCGACTCCCGTGTCGTCGCGCTCCATGCTCGTGTCGAAGTCCGCCTTGACCTTGAACACCTTCCGGAAATCGGGGTCGTATTGATAGAAGATCTGATACGACAGATTGTCGGTGATCAGGAGCACCTTCAAATCGACCTCGACCGGCTCGGGCTTGAGAGCGGTCGGGATGAAGAGGTTGGTGGGATCGAACCCCTGGATGTCGACCTTTCCGCTCTTCAGCGTCCGTTTCAAAGACTGGTAGACGCCGGGCTCGGACAGGATTTCGGAGAACGACAGGACCAGATAGCCTCCGGCCGCCCGGAGAAGGCTGCCGGCTTTGATTCGGGTGAAGTCGGTATAGGCGAGCCCGCTGCGGTCCCAGGTCCGCTCGACGGTTCCGAAGAGGTTCTTGTAGCTAGGGTGCGTCTCGACGACGATCGGCGCCCGCTCGGTGGCGGAGTTGTCCACCAGGAGATTCACCCGGTACCGCAGATGGATGTCCCGGGAGCCGGCGAAGAACGCCGCGATCTCCGAGGGTTCCGGCCTCCGCACGAAGTCCTCGAGGTTCTCGAGCGCGTGATGGCGCACCTGCTCCAGGAACCGCTCGGGGCGTTCTCCGGGATAGCGCTTCTTGAGCTCGTCGATCCGCGGATTCAGAATCTCCGATCCGAAGCCGAAGACCAGCGCTTTGATCGCCTCGCCAATGAGCCGCTCGGTGTCGCGGGCGTGCTTCATCACTTCTTCGAGCTCGTCGCTCAGCTGCTCACGGAGGGCGTCGAGCCGCTCGAACTCGTCGCGCGCGATTTTTCCCTCCGCCAGCATCTCCTCCAGCTCGTCGCTGGTCCGCGGCTTGCCGTCTACGATGGGAGCCGCTTCGTTCTTGGCGAGAGGGCCGAGACGGATCTCCGCCAGCACGAAGTTCTCCTTCTTGATGCGCTCCTCGAACTCCCGGACGGCGGCACGGCCCTTTTCCCCCTCGGTCTCGAGAATCTGCGCCTGCCGCTTCTTGAACTCGTCGGACTCCAGCGCCGCGGGCACGGCCCGCGCAAGATAAGAGACCAGTGTGTCCATGTCGCGGCGCAGGCACCTTCCGTCTCCGGGAGGGAGGTAGATCACCTTGGGACTGTCGGCGTCGTCGAAGTCGTGGACGTAGCAGATGTCGGAGGGGATGTTGGTGCCGCGGACGACCTTCTCCAGGATGCTCTTGACGGTGGTCTCCTTCCCCGTGCCCGCGAGGCCCTGGACGACGACGTTGAATCCCCGCGACTGGACCGCGAGGCCGAGCTGGATGGCTTTGATGGCTCGGCCCTGCCCGATGACTTCGAACTCAGGCGCGAGGTCGCCCGTGGTCTCGAACGAGAAGGCGTCGGGCGAGCAACGGTAGCGGAGCCTCGCGACGGGAACCTCTTTGGGCCCGGCTCCCGGCGGAAGCGGTGGCGTCGCCATGGGGCGATAATCTAACACCATGCGAGCGCGCCGGCCCGTGACTTCCGCTCGAAGCACCGCTTTCGAGGTTCTGCGGCGGGTGGAAGAACGCCGGGGGGAGCCGGCGAGCCTTCTCGCCGACCCGCGCTATGGCTCGCTCTCATCCGCCGATCGGGACCTGGCCATGGAAATCGTCTTCGGGGTGCTCCGTTGGCGCGGGAGCCTCGATTGGGTTCTGGCTCACCACGCGAGCCGTCCCCTCGCGGAGCTCGACGCCACGATTCTGCTGGCGCTCCGGATCGGGCTCTATCAGATCCGCCATCTCGATCGCGTCCCCGGGCGGGCCGCGGTGGATGAGTCGGTGCGTCTCGCGGAGACCTACGGCGCGGCGCGCGGCAAGGGCATGGTGAACGCCGTCCTTCGGAGCGCGCTGCGCCAGCCGGGAGCACCCGCGTTTCCAAACAGGGAGGCGGACCCGCTGGGCCACCTCACCTCCGCTATGTCCCACCCGCGCTGGCTCGCGACACGTTATCTCGAAAGGCTCGGCCTCGAGCGCGCCGAGGCGAGGTGCCGGGCGCAGAACCGGACGCCGCCGGTCCATCTCCGGGTCTCCGCCCGCATCGGTGTCGAGGAGGCCCGCGCGAGCCTCGCGCGGGAAGGCGTCGTGAGCGAGAAGCTCGTCGAAGCTCCCCGTGGCCTTCGGGTGGTCTCCGGTGCCATCTTCGAAAGCCGGCTCCTGGCCCAAGGGATCGTGTTTCCTCAAGACGCGGGATCGCAGCTGGTGCCTCTCCTCCTCCAGGTCGAGAGATCCGACCGCGTGCTCGATGTCTGTGCCGCTCCGGGAGGAAAAGCGACGGCGATGAGCGAGCTCGCCTCCGAGGGCAGCGTCGTCGCGGTCGATCGGCGTCGCCGCCGGGCGCGCCTCCTGCGCGCGATCTCGGAGCGCCTCCAGGCAGACAATCTTCATCCCGTGGTCGCCGACGGGCGGAGCCTTCCCTTCGAAGCGAGGTTCGCCCGTATCCTTCTCGACGTTCCCTGCAGCAGCCTGGGAACGCTGCGCCGAAACCCCGACGTCCGGTGGCGCGTGGAGGAGACCGACCTCGAGCCTCTCGCGTCGCTTCAGCTCGATCTTCTGCGCTCGTCCTCGCGCCTCCTCGCGGACGATGGACGCCTGGTCTATGCCACCTGTTCCACGGAGCCCGAGGAGAACGAGCGCGTGGTCGAGGGATTTCTGTCCGAGACCCGGGGTTTCCGCCGCGTGGAAGCCGCGCCGAGCCTCCCGGAAACTGCCCGCCACCTGACGGACGCGAACGGCTTCTTCCGCACCTCCCCCGAGCAAGATGATATGGACGCCTACTTCGCGACGATTCTGGTGCGAGCCTGAAATCCGAGTTGTATGGAGATAGCGGACGGGAGGAGATGGGTAGATTGATTGGGTAGATTGATTGGGTAGATTGATTGGGTAGATTGATTGGGTGGATTGATTCCCGTTCATCTCCCCCTCTGCTCCCATCTCCCCATCCCCTTTTCTTACACTCTTTCCGCTGCTTGCCGACGTTCTCTCCCGCGGTAGAATGATCGCGTGAGCTCCGAGCGCGAGGCCGGGCAGAGGCTCCTCGAAGGACCGTCGAAGCCCGAGTCTCCGCCTCGGGGGGCGCGAAAGCTCGCAGGCAAGAAAAGTTCGGGCCCGGGGGCGCGGCGCGCTCGCGCCTTCCTGGTGCGCATCCTGGAGATCGCCGCCCTCGCCGCGGGGCTGCTCGCGACCGCGGTCGTTTCCGCCGCCATCACCTTCACCCTCGCGGTGCGAGGCAACGAGGTCACCGTGCCCGATCTCGCCGGAGCGAGCGTCGAGGGCGCGGGTGAGACCCTGAGGCGCGAGGAGCTCGAGCTCGTGGTCGAGGGCAGCCGCTTCCACGCGAACGTCCCTCCGGATTTCGTCTCGGAGCAGATCCCCGCTCCGGGCACCACCCTCAAGAAAGGCCGCTCGGTTCGCGTGTGGGTGAGCCTCGGGCCGCAGAAGCACAGCGTTCCTCGAATCGAGGGAGAGACCCTCCAGTCGGCGCAGCTCATTCTCGAGCAGAACGGCTTCACCCTCGGCCGGGTGGTCGAGATTCACAGCGAGGTCTACGCGCCCGACACCGTGGTCGCTCAGTCGCCCTCGGCGTACGAGGACGTGGCGGAAACGACGGAAGTGGCGGTGCTCCTGTCGCGCGGGTATCTCGACGACGCTTACGTGATGCCCGACTTCATCGGCCGCAATTACGTCGAGATTCTCGACCAGATATCCCGCGGTCAGGTTAAGATCTCCCAGGTCCGACTGGTCGACTATCCGGGAGTCCCGAAAAACGTCATCGTGAGGCAGGTGCCGGCGCCGGGGGTGAAGGTGTTCAAACGGGATCGGATCGTTCTCTTTCTCAGCAAGGGCGCCTGAAACGATGCGCATCGCTCCTTCGATTCTGTCCGCCGACTTCTCCAGGCTGGCCTCGGAGATCGACACCGTCGAGCGCGCGGGCGCTCACCAGCTCCACGTCGACGTGATGGACGGCCATTACGTTCCCAACCTGACGTTCGGCCCGATGGTGGTCGAGGCCATCCGCCGCTCGACGCGCCTTCCTCTCGACGTGCATCTGATGATCGAGAACGCCGATCGATGGATCGACGCGTTCGTGGATGCCGGGGCCGACATGATCGCCTTCCACGCGGACTCGGTCCACCACCCTCACATGGTGCTCACGTCGATTCAGAAGCGGGGGAAGAAGGCGGGGCTCGCGCTGAACCCCGGGCTGTCCCTGTCCACCGTGGAGGCGCTCCTCCCGCTCGCGGACTACGCGATCGTGATGTCGGTGAATCCCGGATGGGGCGGCCAGGACTTCATCAAGGGAAGTTTCGAGCGAGCCGAGGCCCTGCGCCGTTTCGCCCGGGAGAACCGCCTCTCGCTCGAGATCGAGATCGACGGGGGAATGAACGCCGAGCGCGTGCCTCGGGCCGCGCTCGCGGGCATCGACGTAGTGATCGCGGGCTCGGCGATTTTCAAGGCTCGGGATCCGGAAGCCGTGGTCCGCCAGATGTTGTCGGCGGTGCCCGCTTGAGCCAGGCCACTTGCCAGATCCGCGTCCGCTACGCCGAGACCGACGGCATGGGCGTCGTCTACTACGCGAACTACCTGACGTGGTTCGAGGTCGGGCGCACGGACCTTCTGCGCCAGCTCGGCCGGAGCTACCGCGAGATCGAGGAGAACGAGAGGATCCACCTGCCGGTGGTCGAGGCCCACTGCCGATACCACAAGCCGGCGCGCTACGACGACCTCGTCGACATCGTGACCCGGGCGAGCCGGCCCTCGCGGGCGCGCCTCCAATTCGACTACGAGCTCTCCCGGACGCAGGATGGAGTCCTTCTCGCGAGCGGCTCCACGCTCCACGTCGCCGTGGGTAGAGACGGACGACCCTGCCGGCTTCCGCGAAACCTACAGGAGCTCCTCACATGAAAGCGCTGGTCACCGGTGTCGGCGGGTTCATCGGCTCGACGCTCGCCGAGTCCCTCGTCGAAAGCGGCGGGAAAGTGATCGGCATCGACTCGTTTCTCGACTACTACCCCAGGGCGGTCAAGGAGAGAAATCTCCAGAATCTCTCGGCGAGCGGCCGGTTCGAGCTCCGCGAGGGGCCGCTCCAGGAGATGGAGCTCCCCCGCCTTCTGGACGGCTGCGACCGGATCTTCCATCTCGCGGCCCAGGCCGGCGTGCGCGCGAGCTGGGGCGGGGAGTTCGGAATCTATACCGACAACAACATCCTTGCGACCCAGCGGCTCCTGGAAGCTGCCGTGGGTACGAATATCCGGTCCTTCGTGTTCGCGTCGTCGTCCTCCGTCTACGGAGACTCCGCGCCCCTTCCGATGATCGAGGACATCCCCCTCCACCCCGTTTCTCCCTACGGCGTCAGCAAGCTCGCGGCCGAGAAGCTCTGCGAGCTCTACTTCGTGAACCATCGCGTGCCCACGGTGTCGCTTCGCTACTTCACCGTCTACGGGCCGCGCCAGCGGCCCGACATGGCGTTCCATCGGCTGCTGAATTGCGCGCTGAACGGGACCCCATTCCATCTCTTCGGCGACGGCCATCAGACCCGGGATTTCACCTTCGTTGCCGACGCCGTCGCCGCGACCCTCGCCGCCTCGGAACGGGGCCGCGGAGGCGCGGTCTACAATATCGGTGGCGGCTCGCGGGTATCGATGCTCGAGGTCATCGATACGGTGCGTGAGGTAACCGGACGCAAGGTCGAGGTGGTCGTCGAGCAGAAGCAGAAAGGCGACATGCGGGATACCTACGCCGATACCTCCGCCGCCCGGCGCGATCTCGATTACGAGCCGCGGACCAGCCTCCGCGAGGGGCTCGAGCGGGAGTGGCATTGGATTCAGGCGCAATCGTCGTCTATGCTGCTTTCTCGGGAATAGATCGTTGCAACCGACTCCCCCCTTTTCACTTCGCGCCCGCGGGGCCGCCGCCGCTTTGGTCCTGGCGGCTCTCGTCGCGGGCTCCTTCATGGGCGGCTGCGGCGGCAAGAACAACGACATCCTCTCGGGCCCGGGCCAGGGCGACGAGAGGCTCCTGGCCCTCGGACGCGACGCGATCGAGAGGGAAAAATGGGAAGAGGCCCGGGGCTACTTCCAGCAGCTCCTCGACAGCTACCCCCGGAGCCAGCTCGCGGGGGATGCGAGACTCGGGGTCGCGGATACGTACTTCAACCAGAAGGGCAGCGGGAACCTGGTGCTGGCGATCGCGGAATACCGCGACTTCCTCACGTTCTTCCCGAATCACCCGCGCGCCGACTACGCCCAGTTCCAGATCGGCTACGGTCACTACCGGCAGATCCACAGCCCCGATCGCGACCAGGACCCGACGGCGCTGGCAATCGAAGAGTTCGAGAAGCTGGTCGAGCTCTACCGGAACTCGCGCTATGCCGAGGAGGGCCAGAAGCTTCTCGAGGAGTGCTACGAGACTCTGGCCGAATCCGAGTTCCGGGTGGGGTTGTTCTACCTCGACATCCGCAAGGCTTGCCGCGCCGCCATCGCCCGGTTCAACGAGGTCCTCGAGAAATACCCGGCTTACAAACGGCAGGACGAGCTTCATTTCCGCCTCGGATCCGCCTACCAGATGTGCGGGCAGCTCGATCAGGCGCTCCCCCATTTCCAGCGCGTCGTCGACAATTATCCCGAGAGCGAGTTCCGCGAAGAGGCGCAGACCATCCTTTCGACTTTGCAGGTCGCGGACCGTCCCCAGAGCCCAACCCTCAAGTAGCACTTCAAGCCTCGCGCAAAAAACGGCTTGACAGCAGCGAGATCGTGCTGTTAGATTTAACCACAAGCTACGTTCCCTTTCCCATGTGGAGGTTTGTCGTGAAGACGCGAGCTTCGCGGACTGTCAGCCGACGTCCGTTCTTCCCCAGCCGAGTTCTCGCCCTCCCCGGCCTCGTCCTCGCACTTTGCGGTCTCGCGGTGATGCCCGCCGCGGGCCAGGAGCCGGAGCCTGAGGCGCAGCAGCCGGAGTCTGTGCCGCCGTCCGCGAACGACATCATCGTTGCACCCCACTGGACGCGCAATCACGGGCCGACGAGCTACCCCGAGGGAACCCAGCTGCATATCGTCCAGCGTGGAGACACGCTCTGGGACATCTCGAACTCCTACTTGCGCAATCCTTTCCTCTGGCCGCAGGTCTGGGACGCGAATCGATACATAGAGAATCCCCATCTCATCTATCCCGGCGACGCGATTCGCATACCGGATGTCGACGTGGTGCGCGGGGAAGGGGAAGAGCCGGGCGGTCCCGGGACCGGTCCTGGCGGCACGGGCGGGCCCGGAGGCCCCGGCGAGGAAGGCGGCCCCGGGGGTCCCGGCACGGCCGGCCAGCCCGGCGGCCCGACGGGCCCTCGGTTCCACGCCGCGTACGAAGAAGTCACGATTCAATGTGCCGGCTACATGAGGGAAGAGGCGGACGACGACTTCCGCATCTTCGGAAGCGAAGAGGATGGGCACAAGGACGGTCTCGCGACCGGCGACGTGGTCTATCTGAACCGCGGCTCACAGGACGGCGTCAGCCCGGGCGACACCTTCTACATGCAGCGGAAAGAGGACTTCACCTGGGGCGTCGACGGAGATTACGTCCGAAGGACGGGCTGGCTCCGAATCATCGCCGTGCAGGAAGAGACCGCGATGGCCGAGATCGTTCAAGCTTGCCTCGACGTGAACGTCGGCGACTATCTCACTCCCTTCGAGCCGATTCCCGTTCCCCTGCTGCCCTTCGAGCCGGAACCTACGCGGCTGACGCCGGAGACCGGGCGGATGCGCGGAAAGATCGCGGCGTCCCTCGACGACCTCGCAACTCTCGGGCAAGGCTATCTGGTGAGCATCGACCTCGGCCAGGAAGACGGTGTCGTTCCCGGAAACATCTTCACGATCTTCCGCTACCTGTACGACGGCGCCCCGCGGAAGGTGCTGGGGACCCTCGCGGTACTGACGGTTCAACGCGAGTACGCGACCGCGAGGATCATGGAGAGCAAGGACTACATCCTTACGGGAGACCTGGTCGAGCTCAAGTAGGCCGGCGTCGCGACTCCGTTCGAAGCGAGGTCGTTACCCAACCGGCGCCCGTGTGAACGCTCGGCCCCGCTTCCGTGATGACCACGTCGCCGGGGACGAGGCCTTCCAATAGAGGCTCGAGCCGCCTCGCGAGATCCGAGGACGACAGGCTGAGGCCGACGACGTCCCAGGGCCCGGCGTCGGCGAAACGAAGGTCGACGAGGCGGCGAATCCCGACGTCCGGCCGCGGGTAGAACTCGAGCACGTCGACCCAGGCGGGGCGGCGCGAGCCGAGCAGGATTCCCCTTTCGCCGCGAAGCGATCCCTCTGCGTTCGGCCCCACGTAAACGCGAGGAGGCTCTCCCGGCAACACCGGCGAACGGCGCCTTCGTTTCACGCCCGGCTTCCGGACGGGAGCTCGTTCGCGACCTTTCGATAGAACTTGAAGAAGTAGTCGAGGCCGGATCCGAGGGCGAGAATGACGGTAAGCCAGAGCGTGACCTTTCCCAGGACCGCGAGCGGTCCCAGAAACTTTTCGCCGAGAATGAGCAGCAGAATAGCCGCCACCTGAGTCGCCATCTTTCCCTTACCCAGCGGACTCGCGGGAATGGCGATCCCCTGCTCGATCGCGACCATGCGGAGGCCCATCACGGCGAACTCGCGGCCGACGATGACCACGACCATCCACGCCGGGGCGAGTCCCAACTCCACCATGCTGATGAAGGCCGCGGACACCAGGAGCTTGTCGGCCACCGGATCCAGCATGATGCCGAGTGTCGTGACCTGTTTGCGGCGGCGGGCGATGTATCCATCGAGCCAATCGGTGAGCGCCGCCACGGCGAAGATGGCGGCGCCGATCAGCTCCCAGCGCTCCGTCCGCGTCAGGAGCACCACGACGAGAATGGGGACGAGGAATATTCGGCCGAGGGTCAGTCCGTTGGGCAGGTTCGGGAGGGTGATCAAGGCGCGTCAATCCCGTTCGGGCAGGCCGCGCGAATCGCCGCGCCGCCGCCTGCGGTGCCGCGGCTCGAATCGTTGGCGTCGTTCGAGATCATGAAGGTCGAGAATCCAGAGTATGCGGCGTCACCGGAAGAAAGTCCATTCGAAGCGGCCCGAGGCCTCCCTCCAGCGTTCATCCTTTCTCCGCTCGGCGCTCGTTCGATGATACCCTTACCGACCGGAAATGAGCGCCGTCATTCTGGCCGGGGGAAAGGGCACGCGGCTGCGGCCGCTCACGCTCCACACTCCGAAGCCCATCGTCCCCATCCTCACCCGTCCGTTTCTCGCCCTCCAGATCGAGCTCCTCAAGAACACCGGGATCGAGGAGATCGTGCTTTCCCTTTCCTACCAGCCGCGCCGCATCGAGGAGATATTCGGCGACGGGAGCGATCTCGGCGTGCGAATTCATTACACCATGGAGCCGGAGCCCCTCGGTACCGCCGGCGCGGTGAAGAACGCCGAAGCGCTTCTCTCGAATCGAACCGTGGTGTTCAACGGGGACGTGCTCAGCGATATCGATCTGACCTCGGTTCTGAAGTTCCACGAAGACGTCGGGGCCAAGGCGACGATCGTCCTGACTCCCGTCGCCAACCCGTCCGCGTACGGACTGGTCGAGACCGACGAGGCCGGCCGCGTCCGGAGGTTCCTCGAGAAGCCGAGCTACGACGAGATCACCTGCGACACCATCAACGCCGGGGTCTATATCCTCGAGCCCGAGCTCATGGAGTACATACCGAGGGGAACGAACTACTCGTTCGAGCGCGGCTTTTTCCCGCATCTCTTGCGGGAGAACGTGCCGTTCTACGCCTACGTGCACCGCGGCTACTGGATCGACATCGGGACGCCGGAGAAATACCTCCAGGTCCATCGGGACATCCTCTCGGGGGTCCTCCCGTTCCAGGGCTTTCATCCCAACGCCGGCGGCACCTACGTCGACCCCGAGGCCACGGTCGAGGCCGGGTCGCGCCTGACCGGCCCGGCATTCATCGGCGCCGGCAGCGTGGTGAAGTCGCGGGCGGTGGTCGAGCCCTACGCCGTCGTCGGCCCTAACTGCAGGATCGAAGAGGGAGCGACCGTCTCCGACTCCGTCCTCTGGGCGAACGTGCGCGTCGGCGAAGAGGCGCGGGTGGAGGGAAGCCTCATCGGCCGGAGCGCTCACATCGGCCACCAGGCCATCGTGGGCCGGGGCGTCGTTCTCGGCGACAAGTCCGTAATCACCGACTACAGCCGCATCTCGCCCACGAGGGACTAGATCCCCGCTGTACTGGATCCACCGCACGCGGTATACTCTCCTCCCGAATGCCACGAGCGGGCGTAGCTCAGTTGGTAGAGTACAAGCTTCCCAAGCTTGGTGTCGCGGGTTCGAATCCCGTCGCCCGCTCCAACTCCTCATCTTCGAAACCAGGAGGCTCCCGTGGGATTGTTTGGCGGAAAGTCCGATAGCGGCCCGAGCGCTCCCCCCCCGGCCCCGGCCGCACGGGAGAGGCGCGAGACCATTGCTTCGACTTCGACATCCGAAGCGCCCACGGTGATCGGCAAGGACACCCTCATCAAGGGCGAGCTCCGGAGCACCACCGACATGCTCATCGAGGGAAGGGTGGAGGGCGAGATCCACGGCACTCGAGTCATCGTCGGCGAGTCCGGCGACGTTCAGGCGCGCATCGAGGCCCAGGTGCTCACGGTGCGCGGGACGGTGCGCGGGGACTGCGAGGGCTCGAAGAAAGTAGAGATCACCGCCACCGGAAAAGTATTCGGCAACATCGCCTCCCGCGCGATCGTCGTCGCCGAGGGGGCGACGTTCCGAGGCGCGAGCAAGATGGCGCCGTCGGAGCCCTCGAAGCCCGAGGAACGGCCGGATGCGATTCGTGAGCCCGGCTCCACCCCGACGGGAGCCCCAAAACCCAATCTGAGCTCCACCACCGCGAACTGATATGAAGATCGGAACGGTAAAGGAAATCAAGGACAACGAGTATCGCGTCGGGCTCGTGCCCGGCGGCGTCAAGACGCTCACCGAGGCCGGACACGAGGTCTATGTCGAGACGAACGCCGGCGTCGGCAGCGGCATCTCCAACGATGACTACCAGGCCGCCGGGGCGACGGTTCTTCCGACGGCCGACGAGGTGTTCGCGAAAGCGGAGATGATCGTGAAAGTGAAGGAGCCGCTCGCCCAGGAAGTGGCGAAGCTTCGCAAGGGCCAAATCCTCTTCACCTACCTCCACCTGGCCCCGATGAAGGAGCTGACCGAGTCGCTCCTCTCCCGGGGCGTCATCGGAATCGCCTACGAGACCATCACCGCCGACGACGGGACCCTTCCTCTGCTCACCCCCATGAGCGAAGTCGCCGGACGCATGGCGATTCAGGAGGGCGCGCACTACCTCGAAAAGGCCGAGGGAGGCCTCGGGATGCTCGTGGGAGGCGTACCCGGCGTTCCCCGGGGAGAGATCGCGATCATCGGAGGAGGCGTGGTGGGGCTCAACGCCGCCAAAATGGCCGTCGGCCTCGGCGCCCACGTGACCGTCCTCGACAAGAGCCTTCCGCGAATGCAGTACCTCGACGACATCTTCGGCGGGCGCATCACCACCCTGATGTCGAACCCCATCACCATCCGTGAGAGCGTGGTTCGCGCCGACATGGTGGTGGGAGCCGTCCTGATTCCCGGCGCCTCGGCGCCGAAGCTCGTGACCCGCGACATGATTCGCCAGATGAAGAACGGCGCGGTCATCGTGGACGTGGCCGTCGACCAGGGGGGCTGCCTTGAGACCACGCGGCCGACCACGCACAGCGACCCGACCTACGTCGTCGACGGCGTCGTGCATTACTGCGTCGCCAACATGCCCGGCGCGGTCCCGCGGACGTCGACCTTCGCCCTCACCAACGTCACCCTCCCCTATGCGCTCACCATCGCCAACAAGGGGGTGGTGCAGGCGGTGCGGGACGACGCCTCGCTGCGGGCTGGAGTGAATACCTACGAGGGCCGCCTCACCTCAGAGGCCGTCGCCCATTCCCAGGGAAGAGAGCACGCCGCGGTCGACCGTCTGCTTTGAATCCTTCCCAACGCAAAGACGCAAAGAGGCCACGACGCAAAGCGGGACGGACCAAATCGCGATTGTCGGCCATCTCGACGACCGCCAATCTCGCGTCCGTTTAGCGACCGAAAATTCGCGTTTCCGCTTTCTCGTCGACGAGCCGAACGTCGGCGCATTCAACATGGCGGTCGACGAGGCCCTCTTCCTTGCCGCAGGAGAGTCGCCGGAGTCGGCGACGGTGAGGCTCTACGGATTCGACCCGCCCGCGGTGAGCTTCGGCTATCGGCAGAAGCCGGAGGAGGCGGTCGACCTCGTTTCCTGTCGCGAGCTCGGGATCGACTGGGTTCGACGGCCTACCGGGGGCCGGGCGCTCCTTCACCATCACGAGCTCACCTACAGCGTCGCCTCCTCGACCGAAGGCGTATTCCACGGCCTCGGCGTTCGGGCTCTGTACGATTCGGTGAACGCGGCCATTCGCCGGGCGCTCACCGGGCTCGGCATCGATCTCGATGCGGCTCTGCCCGAAACGGGGCCCTCGCGCGAGCCCGCGCTCCATGTTCCGTGCCTCGCGCTTCCCGGCCGCCACGAGCTCGCCTCGGGAGGGCGCAAAGTCGTCGCGAGCGCCCAGAGGAGAGGCCGGCGGGCGTTCCTGCAGCACGGCTCCATTCTGAGGACCGTCGATGCCGACCTGTGGGCGAGGGTCAAGCCCCGCGGGATGCCGGCAATTCCTCTCGAGGCGGTCGGAATCGACGGGCTGTCGGCGGAGCCGGTGTCCCGGGAGCTCCTCGTCTCCTCGGTTCTGGCCTCCTTCGAGGAGCTCTTCGGGGCGAAGGCCCGGCCTTCCGGGCTGAGCCGGCAAGAGCTCGCTCGGGTCAGGGAGCTAGAGGGCAAGTATCGCTCGGCAGGTGCCCGCGGGTGAGGTTGACAACGCGGAAGCTGTTTGGTAAAAAAGATTTAGCGTCTCAAGCCGCTCGCCCGGTGCTTGCCTGCGGCGCGCAGATCGACGACATCCGAACCATGGATTCCGCGGTAATCGACACTCGCAGCCGGGAAGTCTTGGAGCAGACCGTCCATCTCTTCATCACCACCGGTGAGCCGGTCGGCTCTCGAACACTGTCGAAGCTGAACTCCCACGGCCTCTCCCCCGCCACCATCCGGAACATCATGTCGGATCTCGAGGACATGGGTTTTCTCTACCAACCGCACGCCTCCGCAGGACGCGTGCCGACGGACCGCGGCTATCGGTTCTACGTGGGAACGCTCGTGAACGGGCAGGGGCTTCCGCAAGCGGACGAGCACTTCATCCGCGAGCAGATTCGACCTTCCGACGGCGGCCTCCCCGAGCTGGTGCGGCGCACCTCCCGGCTCCTGTCGAACATGACGGGCATGGTGGGCTTCGTCATCGGTCCCGACTTTAGCCATAGCGTCCTCCGCCACGTGGACTTCGTGAGGCTCGCCCCGCGGCGAATCCTGGTGATGCTGGTCTCGAGCGCGGGCCAGGTGATTCACCGGGTCGCCGAGCTCCCCGAGGATCTCGGAGGCGAGGACCTGGCGCAGTGCGCGCGTTACCTCGAGGAGCAGTTCAACGGGTTCACGCTTCTCGAGGCGCGCGAGGTGCTGCTGCTGCGGATGAAAGAGATCGAGCTCGTCGTCAACCGGCTGGTCAAGAACGCGCTCACCATCGCGGAGGCGGCGTTCTCCGAGAGACCCGCGGCGGAGGTTCACCTCGAAGGCACTTCGCGCATGCTGGGCGAGCCGGAGTTCGTGAGGAACGTGGATAGAGCCCAACAGCTCTTCGCCACGCTCGAAGAGCGCCACCGACTGGTCAGCATCCTCAACGCCTGCCTGGAAGGAGCCGGACTCCAGATCGTGATCGGCTCCGAAGCGCAGGTCCCGGATCTCGAGGGTATCTCCCTCATCGGAGCCCCCTACAGCGACGGCGGCAAGGAGCTCGGCGCCATCGGCATCATGGGCCCGACGCGCATGGAGTATGCCCGGCACATATCCGTGGTGGATTGCATCGCGTGCTCGCTTTCGGCGGCCATCACCGAGGTCGGCGGGAACGGGCCGAATCATTGAGTTTCTGAGCATTCATTTTCTAATTCGAGAGAGCTCGAGAGTGGGCCCGAGCCGCCGTTCGAGGGAACGGGCGAGGGCCTCGTTTCTTTGCGAAGCAGGAAACGGCGGGCTCGGAGCGGGCGAGCATCGATGTCGAGAAGAAAGAGGAAGAATTTGACCGAGGCCGAAGTCGAAGTCGAAGCGCCGGAGGAGCCACCGGCCTCCGCGGCCGAGTCGACGGGGGCGAGCGAAGTCGACGACCGGGGCGACGACTCCGAGCTCGAGCGGCTGCAGAAGGAGGCGAGCGAGATGCGGGAGCTCGCCCAGAGGAAGCAGGCGGAGTTCGAGAACTACCGCAAGCGCATGGAGCGGGAGCGGGGCGATCTCGCCCGCTACGCGGGCGCCGACGTCGTCAAGGAAGTCCTTCCGGTGCTCGACAATCTCGAGCGCGCCCGAAGCTACGCCGCCGGCTCGTCGGAAGAGCAGCTGCGCGACGGCGTCGCGATCATTCATCGACAGCTCCAGGACATCCTCAACCGGATCGGCCTCACCGAGGTCGAGAGCGAGGGAAAGCCATTCGACCCTCACATTCACGAGGCGGTGAGCCAGGTCGAGACCGCGGAGCACCCCGAGGGCACGGTGCTTTCGGTCTTTCAGAAAGGCTACCTGTTCAAGGATCGACTGCTGCGGCCGGCCATGGTGACCGTGGCGCGGTCGCCTTCGGGAGACGGCGAGGACCGGGACCCGGCCGAAGCCCGAAGCGAAGCCGTCGAGGAGTCCGATTGAGAACACAAGGAGCACGCCATTGAGCAAGGTCGTCGGAATCGATCTCGGCACCACGAACTCCTGCATCGTGGTCATGGAAGGCGGCACGCCTCAGGTGATTCCCAACCAGGAGGGCGCGCGCACCACGCCTTCGATCGTCGCCTTCACCAGCAAGGGCGAGAGGCTCGTGGGACAGATCGCGAAGCGCCAGGCCCTCACCAACCCGCAGAACACCGTTTATGGCGTGAAGCGGCTCATCGGGCGGCGCTTCAACTCGCCCGAGGTCCAGCATTCCTCGAAGGTCCTTCCCTACCAGATCATCGAGGCCGCGAACGGGGACGCCCACCTCCAGATCGACAATCGCGTCTACAGTCCGCCGGAGATCTCGGCGATCGTGCTCCAGAAGCTGAAGGCGGCGGCCGAGGACTACCTGGGAGAGCCGGTGGAGGAAGCGATCATCACCGTGCCCGCCTACTTCAACGATTCCCAGCGCAACGCCACCAAGGACGCGGGAACCATCGCCGGACTCAAAGTGCAGCGCATCCTGAACGAGCCCACGGCGGCGTCGCTCGCCTACGGAATGATCGAGAAGAAGTCCGGGAAGGTCGCGGTCTACGACCTGGGCGGCGGAACGTTCGACATCTCGATTCTCGAGCTCAACGATGGGATCTACCAGGTGCTCGCGACCGGCGGCGACACCTACCTCGGGGGTGAGGACTTCGATCAGCTCATCATCAACTGGCTGGTGGAAGAGTTCCAGAAGGAGAACGGCATCGACCTTCGGGGCGACCGCATGGCTCTCCAGAGGCTGAAAGAGGCGGCGGAGAAGGCCAAGTGCGAGCTTTCGACGCAGCCTCAGGCGGAGATCGTGCTCCCCTTCATCTCCGCCAACCAGAGCGGTCCCAAGCACCTGAACACCGTCCTCACCCGCACCAAGTTCGAGCAGATGATCCAGCCGCTCCTCGATCGCACGGTGAAGCCGTGCGAGGACGCCATCAAGGAAGCCGGTCTGAGCAAACAGGAGCTCGACGAGGTCATCCCCGTCGGCGGCCAGACCCGGACTCCCAAGGTCCTCGAGACCATCAAGAAGATCTTCCAGAAGGAGCCCAACCGCAGCGTCAACCCCGACGAGGTGGTCTCCATCGGCGCCGCCATCCAGACCGGGATCCTGCAGGGCGAGGTGACCGACCTCGTCCTCCTCGACGTGACTCCCCATACCCTCGGCATCGAGACAAAGGACGGGACGTTCACGCCGCTCATCGAGCGCAACTCCAACATCCCCACCAAGAAGAGCCGGATCTTCACCACCGTCACCGACAACCAGACCAAAGTCGAGGTCCACGTGCTCCAGGGCGAAGGCAACATGGCCCATGAGAACACCTCCCTCGGCAAGTTCATGCTCACCGACGTCGCTCCCGCTCCCAAGGGCGTCCCCCAGATCGAGGTCACGTTCGAGATCGACGTGAACGGAATCGTCCAGGTCACCGCTCTCGACCAGGCGACGGGCCGCCAGCAGAACATCACCGTTCGCGCGGCGAGCGGCCTGACGCAGTCGGAAGTGGACAAAGCCCGCACCGAGGCCGACAAGCAGTCGAAGAAGGAAGAGGGAATGCGCCAGCGCGACAAGGTCACCGCGCAGCTCCAGGGGCTGATCCAGAGCACGCGCAAGACCTATGAGCTCCTGCACGCCAAGCTCACCGAGCAGGAGCGCAGCCAGGCCACGGCGGCGCTCAGCCGCGCCGAGCAAACTCGCGAAGGGTCTCTCGAGGACCTTCAGTCCGCGCTCGCCACCCTCGAGACCACGGCGGAAGCCCTCGGTCAGGCGATGATGCGCGGCTGACCTATAATGGCTGGGCGCGGAACCACGAGTTCGTAGCCTGGAGTCGAGATTGGCAAGCACCGCGAAACGCGACTACTACGAGATCCTCGGGATCGACCGACGAGCGAGCTCGCAGGACATCAAGAAGGCCTACCGCAAGCTCGCGGTAAAGTATCACCCCGATAAGAACCCCGACGACCCGCAGGCGGAAGAGGCCTTCAAGGAAGCAGCCGAGGCCTACAGCGTCCTCAGCGACGGCGACAAACGGTCGGTCTACGACCGCTACGGCCACGAGGGACTTCGCGGGGGTCCGCAGGTCAACGCCGACGTATTCCGCGAGTTCACCGACATTTTCGGAGGTGGAAGCATCTTCGAGGACCTGTTCTCGGATTTCTTCGGCGGCCGGCGGGGCCGGGTCGCGCGCGGCTCCGACCTGCGCTACGACCTCGAGATCACCTTCGAGGAAGCGGTGCGGGGCACGGAGACCCGCATCCTCGTTCCGCGAGCGGAGCTCTGCGAGCGATGCGGCGGATCCGGAGCTTCTCCCGGGACTCAGAAGCGCCCCTGCCCCACCTGCGGGGGCCACGGCCAGGTTCGACTCCAGCAGGGATTTCTCGTCGTCGCCCGCCCCTGCGGGCATTGCCGGGGAACCGGCCAGTTCATCCCCGAACCCTGCTCGAGCTGCAACGGGACGGGGCAGGTGGCGAAAGAGCGCGAGCTCACGTTGAAGATCCCGGCGGGTGTCGACACCGGCTCCAGGATGCGTCTCGCGGGAGAGGGCGAGGCGGGGGTCCGCGGAGGTCCGTCGGGAGACCTCTACGTGGTGCTCTCGGTCAAGCGCCACAAGACGTTCCGCCGCGAAGGCGAAGACATCTACCTCGAGCTTCCGGTCACGTTTCCCCAGGCGGCGCTCGGGGCCGAGCTCGAGGTCCCGACGATCGACGGCGTCGAGCACATCAGCATTCCCGAAGGCACCCAGAGCGGGACCGTGGTGAAGCTGCGGGGCAAGGGCGTTCCGAGGCTCCAGGGAGGCGGGCGGGGAGATCAGCTGGTGGTGGTCAACGTGGTCACGCCACAGAGGCTCACGAAAGAGCAGCGCGCTCTCATGGAAAAGCTTTCCGCCATCACTCCCCCCCTCCGGATCGGTGAGCGCTCCCAGGAGAAGGACCGGAGCTTCTTCGAGAAGCTCTTCGGCTGAGCTCGAGGGCAAGAGCGAAGGGTGCCGTCGTACCCCGTTCTCGACCTCTCGGGAGCCGCCGACGATCTCGAGATAGCGCTCTCGCTTCTCCAGGACTGGGGCTTCCTCGGAGCCCAGGACCTCTCCTCGAGCTTGCGTGTCTTCTTTCCCGAGCAGACGGACGTCGCCGCGGTGGCGCGGGATTTGAAGGACCGCCTCCCGCGCGTCCTGTGCCTCGAGCGCGAGCCTCAGCCCGTCCAGGACTGGCTCTCCGCCTGGAAAGAGAGCTTCACCGGGTTCGCGCTCGGCGAGTCTTTCTTCATCCTCCCCACGTGGAGGCCTCGGCCCTCGATCGATCGCACCATCCTCAGGCTCGACCCCGAGCAGGCGTTCGGCACGGGCACTCACGACACCACCCGGCTCGCGGCGACTCTTCTGGAGCGCCTCGTTCGTCCGGGAGACCGGGTAATCGACCTGGGCGCGGGAACGGGGATCCTCGCGATGGTGGCCGCGCACCGGGGTGCGGCCGAAGTCGTTGCCATCGAGCCCGACGAGGACGCCGCCGGCTGCGCCCGGGACAACGTCACACGGAACGGACTCGGTCGGATCCGCGTCGAGAACGCGGGGCACGAGAGCTACGAACGACTGGAAGCCGACGTCATCGCCGCCAACATCACCCGGCCGATCCTCGAGGCCGCCCTTCCCCGTCTGCACGCGCCGACTCTCGTGCTCTCCGGACTTCTCGCCGAGGAGATGGATGATTTCGCGGAGAATCTCCCCATCCGCTTTCGCGTCCGCGAGACATGGACCGCGGGTGAATGGGCGGCCCTGGTGGTCGCGAAATGAGCCGGGAGCGACGCTTCCTGGTCTCGAATCTCGAATCCGACCGGGTGAAGCTCTCGGCGGAGGAAGCCCATCACCTCGTCGACGTCCTGCGACTGCGCGAAGGGGCGGAGGTCAGCCTCTTCGACGGCAACGGGAGGGCCGCCAGGGCGAGAGTCGACCGGATCGGGAGCGGCGAAGTCGACCTCCGCATCCTCGGCCCCGAGCCGTCTCGTGAGTCTCCCCTTTCCCTCACCATCGGCGTCGCTCCTCCCAAGGGAGACCGGATGTCTTTCCTCATCCAGAAGCTCACGGAGCTCGGGGTGACCCGGATCGTACCTCTCGAGACCGAGCGCGGACGCCCCGGGGAAAGCCTCGAAAGGTGGCGCCGGATCGCGAGCGAAGCCTGCAAGCAGAGCGGTCGAAGCCTTTCGCCCGAGGTCGCCGCGCCGCGAAGCTTCGAAGAAATTCTGGAGGAGGAAGGAAGTCCGATGGCAGCCCATCCCGGCGCCCCGCCTTTGTCCGCCCCTCGAGGGAGCGCGATCGTCGCCCTGATCGGCCCGGAAGGAGGATGGTCGGAGGGCGAGCTCGCTATCGCGGAGACGCGCGGCGTAACGCTCTTCGGCCTGGGCCCCCGCACTCTGCGCACGGAAACGGCAGCGATCGCCGTCGCCACTCTGTTCCAGTTCCTCGCCGGCGATCTTTCCCGCCAGTGATTTCCTGGTCTTCTTTGCGCCTTTACGCCTTTGCGTTCGACTCCCCTCTTCCCGCGGGAATCTCCAGCGCCATGGTTGTCGCGGCTACTGCGCTTCGCTGCAGAAAGGGCAGCTCGTCGATCGCACCGGGAGCGGTTTCCTGCAGTTCCAGCAGAATCGCGAGGAAGACTTCTCCCGCGCGCGGAGCCGCTGACGGATCTCTTCGAGGTGCGAGCCGCGGCGATCGATCTCGCTCACCGTTCCCAGGTCGTCGAGGAGCTCTCCCGCCTGCTGGTAGCGGTCGGACACCATAGGAGCGAGCGCCTTGAGGATGATCTCCTCGATCTCGACGGGTATGGCCCGATTTCGCTCGCGGGGGCGCGTCAGCCGGCCCGAGAGCGCCATCTTCTCGAGCTGCCGCGGATTGGCGCTGAAATAGGGAAGAATGCCGGTCATCATCTCGTACATGATGACCCCGATGGAGTAGACGTCGGAGGCAAAGACCGCTCTCCCCTGAAACTGCTCCGGCGCCATGTACGGGGGGCTTCCGATGATGGTGGAGGCGCGGTCCGCGACCTCGAGAAAGCGCGAGGTCCCGAAGTCGGTGATCTTGACCTTGCCCTCGGGGGTGACGAGGACGTTGCCCGGCCTCAGGTCCCGGTGGAGCACTCCCTGCCGGTGGGCGTAGGACACCGCGGTCGCTACCTGCCGCGCGAAGCCGATGGCGATCGGGAGCTCGACGCCCTTCGTCCGCTGGATGCGGGCCTCAAGGCTTTCCCCTTCGACGAACTCCATGACGATGAAGAAATATTCGTCGGCCTTCTCCGCGGTGACGATGCTCACGATGTTGTCGTGGTCGAGGGCCGCGAGGAGCCGCGGCTCGCGAAGCAGATCGTCGAACTCGCCGTTCTGCTTGTGAGGCACCTTGATCGCGAGCTTCTTGTCGATCCAGGTGTCCCGGACCAGGTAAACGGTGCCGAACCCGCCGCTTCCCAGCGTCTTCAGAATCTGGTACTTGCCGAGTTGCTGGCCGAGCAGAAACATGTCGCGAAGGCCGGTACTATAACACGGTCCTTCGCCTGCTGGCCGGGAACGGCGAAGACATTGACAACACAAGGGTTTTTCCCTAGCATTAATGTTCAGGAACAAATTTCAGTTCGCTCAATCTCTCACCAAGGCTCCTGCTTTCCGAACGGCGTGAGAGTCTTGTGATTCGATCGAGGAAATACGAGACGGCCCGTGCCACCCGGCTCGAAAGGGGCGCAGAAAAATGCACATCAATGACTTGTTGAAAGTCGCGTCGGAGCGGAAAGCCTCCGATTTGCATCTCAAGGTAGGAAGCCATCCCGTCATCCGCGTCGCGGGCGAGCTGGTCCCCCTGGTGGAGATGAAGCGACTCATGCAGGAGGACACCATCGCCATGGCGTTCTCCATCATGAGCAACCGCCAGAAGCAGAAGTTCAAGGACAACCTGGAGATCGATATCGCCTACAGCGTCCCCGGGCTGGGGCGGTTCCGCGCGAACGTGTTCCAGCAGCGCGGCACCGTGGGACTGGTCCTGCGCGTTATCCCGGTGAAGATCCTCACCATCCGCGAGCTCGGCCTTCCCCTGGTTCTGGAGAAAATCTCCCAGGAGACGCGCGGGCTCATCCTATGCACCGGGACCACCGGTTCGGGAAAGTCGACGTCCCTCGCGGGCATGATCGACTACATCAACTCGCATCGCTGCGAGCACATCATGACCATCGAGGACCCGATCGAGTTCCTCCACCGGGACAAGAAATCGATCGTGAACCAGCGCGAGGTGGAGGTCGATACCAAGAGCTTCGCCGGCGCGCTCCGAAGCGCCCTCCGTCAGGACCCCGACGTCATCCTCGTCGGTGAAATGCGGGACTACGAGACCATCGGGACCGCCATCACCGCGGCGGAAACC
>DAISKN010000016.1:0-22163 GCA_036820975.1 Acidobacteriota bacterium
ATGGACGTTACGCTCGGAGCCGCCGGTGCGGAAGGACCCGTCGGGCCGCAGGGACCCGAGGGGCCGCGCGGCGAGCGGGGCGAGATGGGGGCCCCAGGAAGGGACGGCAGCACCTGGTTCACCGGCGACGGCCCTCCGCCCGAAACCCTCGGAAAGGCGGGGGACCTGTACCTCGACCAGACATCGGGCAACGTCCATCGAAACGACGGCAACGCCTGGAGCCGTGTCGCCGCGCTCGTCGGACCTCAGGGTCCACCCGGAGTGCCCGGATCCGCCTCCGATCCCCGGGAAGAGGTCGCCGCGCTCCTCGGAATCGACGCCGCCGAGGTCAGCGTGCCCCTGGACGCGATGACCCTGGCGCAATGCGCTTCGGGCGCCGCCGTCGCGCTTTCGACCACCGGCGGCTCGCCGGGGGTCGTGGTCGGCCTCGCCGGCTTCGAGGCGATCTCCTCTCCGTTCCGGTTCGTCGTCGCCGTGCGAGCGCCGAGGGGCTCCGACCCGTCGTCCCTGCTCGGCACCGAGGCGACCCTGACGATGGCGAACCTCTCGACGTCGATGGTGCGCGGAATCGTCACCTCAGCGGACTCCGCCGGGACGATGCAGGGCGATGCGCTTTACGTACTCACGGTCGAGCCCGGGCTCGTCAACGCGCGGTCGTTCCGCGGCTTCGCGACCTTCGAGCGAATGAGCTCCGTCGAGATCGTCCAGCGGGTGCTCGCGGACTTCGGTGTTCCCGTCTCCATCAGCGTCGGAGGCGCGCCCCGGCTGGAGTACGAAGCTCAATGGAACGAAAGCTCTCTCGACTTCGTGCGACGGCTCACGGAGCGCGAGGGTCTTCACTTCCATTTCAGCGACGACGGAAGGATGGTGGTGGGCAACGACAACGGCGTCTTCGCTATGGGCCCGTCGCTGCCGTACCTGGGTCATTTCGCCGATCCGGGCACGGCGGAGACGGTTAGCAGCTTCCGCGCGGGAGCCTCGCCGAGCCCAGGAAGGGTGACGGTCCGCGGATGGGACTACCGTACCAAGCAGACGATCGAGGGGAGTGCGACGTCTACTTCGGGAGCCGGCGACGTCTTCACGTTCTTTCGGGACATCGAGAGCAATCCGATGGCGGACGACCGTGCCGAGACGATCCTCGCGCGCGAGCGCGCGACCGCCTTCCTGCGGACGGGAACGAGCAACTCCCCCGCCATCCACGCGGGAAAACGGATCACGATCTCGGGCGCGGGCAGCCCCTTCAGCGGCAGCTACGTGGTGACCGGAGTGCGCCACGTCATGGCTTCCACCGACAGCTGTTTCACCTATGCCAACCAGTTCATGGCGATTCCCGACAGCATTCCGTTTCAGCCCGAGGCGCGCACTCCGGTGCCGCGGATCAAGGGCACGGTTTCCGCGGTGGTCACGAATAACAACGACCCGGACGGTCTCTATCGGGTCAAGGTGCGGTTTCCCTCGTTCCCCACCGAAGAGAGCAACTGGGCGCGGGTCGCCGTCCCCGCCGTAGGGGGAGCGCCTTTCGTTCTTCCCGAGGTGGACGACGAGGTGCTGGTGGCGTTCGACCACGGGGACATCCGGTTCCCCGTCGTCATCGGAACGCTATGGAATGGAAGGGACAAACCGCCCACGAGTCCTTGAACTAGGATGAGTGAGCTCGCCGGCGTCTACCTCGCGGCCCATACTCCGCGGTATTGCACCCGGGCGGCGGCCTTCGAGGGGATGCTCGCGCATCCGGATTTCGGCCCGCTTCGCGATGGTCTCGTTGAGCAGGGGCATCACCTCCGGGCGCGGAAGCCCGACGTCATCGTCATCAATTCGTGCCACCTGGTGTCGACGTTCTCGACGCTCGTCGACGGGACCGCGCGCCACCGCGGCACTCTCACCGCGCAGGAGGCGCCCGATCTCATCGCCGGGGTCGAGTTCGATTTTCCCGGAGATCGGGATCTCGCTTCCGCTCTCGTCGCGCGAGGCAAATCGGAAGGGCACCTCTGCGGTCTCGTCGACGACGTCCACTACCCTCTCGACTACGGAACGGTGATGCCCCTCGTCTGTTATCTCGATCCCGCGCAGTCGATCCCCGTCGTGCCCATTTCGGTCACGCTCATGAACGACCTCGAGGAGTGCTTCCGGTGGGGACGCTACATCGTGCGGACGCTGCGGGAGAGCGGCCGCCGCGGCGCCTTCGTCGCGAGCGGCGCCCTGTCGCACCGCCTCGTCCGCGGGCCGGAGAAATGGCCGCTTCCCGAGGACCGGGAACGCGACGCGCGCTTCGCCTCACTCCTCGCGCTGGGTGAGTACGAAGCCGCCCGGGAGTGGCTTCCGGAATTCGCCGACGCGGTCTCGGCCGAGATGGGAGGCCGCCACCTGGCGATGATGGTCGGCGTTCTCGAAGAAGCGGGCTTCGCCTTCGACGCGACGGTTCACGCCTACGGTCCGTCCTCGGGAAGCGGAAACTACGCGATCTCTTTCGCCCCTTCGGACTCCATGATCTTGTAGAGGAGCTCCGACGCCAGGTTCATGACGGTCAGCCCGCCGTAGAGCCCGGCCATCGCGGCCACGGCGTGGAGCTCTTCCCAGCTGGCTCCCGCGCGCCGGGCCGCGATGGCGTGGAAGCGCGCTCCTTCCGACGCCGCCATCAGGAGAAGACCGAAGAGCATGAGCTGCGCGGTCTTCAGGTCGAAGCACGGCGGGTACATGCAGTGGGTGCGCATCCGCTCCTGCAGCCGCAGATGCTCCGGGTCGACCTTGCCGCTCACCTGGAGCCGGGCCTGGATGCGCGGCGGCACGAAGCCGATCAGGTCGGCATAGTGCTTCTCCATTCGCTCGAGCTCGGCGGCATCGATGGTCTCGCTCATTTCCTTAGGCTCCTGCTTACGGCTGACGGTCTGTTTGTGAGGCCTCGAGAACGAGATACACACGATAACACTTACGTTCCTTCATCAGGTCTCCTGGACGCGACCTCGCGACTCCGATCGCGAATGGAACGCGGGATCTTCCAGGAGACGCGCCCCTCCTTGCCTCCCACTCGAACTACGAGCTCTGCCTCCTGGTCTCCGTCCGCAAATAAGGGTTCGCCCTCCGACGTAAGAAGGGGGAACACGAGCCAGAAGACGTCATACGCGTAGTCTCTGCGGTAGGTGCCCGAGAGTGCCTTAACCTTCTTCAACTCGGCGTGGTTGGCGCCCGGAACCGCACGCGAGGATCCGTCGCCTTTGGGACGCAAGAAAGCCGCCCAATCATTCGGGATGATTCCTGAGCCTTCTCTAGGGTCGATCTCCACGAGGATCACCGTGTCGCCGCTGCCCTCGGCCTCTCCGACGAGCTCCATCGTCTTCTCATTGTCCAAGCCCTCATGGAGTTGGTGGATTCGCGCGGAGGCGCGAATCACATCCGGACTCAACCAGGTGGCTCGAAGCTTGTAGTTATAGGAGTGTTCTGTGCGGACGACGCGAGTATCGAGCCAGCCACCCGCACGACCGTTCGCCCTCATCGATTTTCCGATCTCCATGGCTTGATTGTCGCTCCATGAGAGAAAAGCTTCGCGCACTGTCGTCAATCCGCAGACCCAGAGCACGGAAACGAGAACCGCGATTTTCACGGAGAACGCTCCCGTCGTAGAACGGTGACGAGTTCCGATCCGCCGAAGGAGGTCGAGGCGACGGTGAGCCCCACGACTTCGAACCCACCTTCTGTCGCCTCCTGCAGCTCTTTTTGCATCGTCGCAGTCTTGCTGGTGGCGAGCAGCTTGAACTCGCGCATCTTGGGCGTGGCCCCGGCTTCCCGCTCCCCGATGAGCACGACTTCCTGGCCGCCAAAGGTCGAGGAGAACACCGTCTGCCCTCGATACTCGAAGCCGGCGTCGGACGCTTCTTGAAGCTCCTTCTGCATGGTGGAAGTCTTGCTCGTCGCCAGGAGCTTGTACGCATAGTGCGCTTCCGGGGGAGTATCCGAGCGTCTGACCATCACCACAACCACTTCTGACCCGCCGAAGCCAGTCTCACCGCCCATGACCGCCACGAATCTGTACCCGGCTTCGCCGGCCTCGTTCAGCTCCTTCTCCATGGTCGAGGTCTTCTTTGTCGCCAGGACTCGGTAGTCGTGGGCTGCGGACGAAGGCCCCTCGGCCTGTCCGGTCTGCAAAAACACGGTAGACGGACGTTCGCCGCCGGCAATGGCGGAGGTTCCGATACAGGTCAAGGCGCAAACGATTGCGCACCAGGGTCTCGGCAGGGTCGGCATGGCTGTCCTCCTTAGGAAGACTCAAGTGAAACGATTGTTTTCAATCCGGACGAGTAGACAGTTCGCCAGAAACGTGAGTTTCAGTCTGGAAATAGGCTAACAAACGTGGCTTCTGGCGTCAATAGATTGGAGGTCGCAGTTCGCTTCGGTTACGCTCGACCAGAATCAGATCCGTGCGTGTCCGCGGCGCGTATCGAGCTGCTTTCGGCCAGCGTCACGAGCCTGCCGAGAATGATTAAATTGTCAGCAAGGCACGAAATCGGGTGGCTCCTCTCTGAATGAAAGACCCGCACCGATCTCGAAAGCCTCAGCGGCCGGCGGCGGTCATCGCCTTCCGGATCGCCTCGACGGTGATATCCGCCCGATAGTCCACGAGGCGCCGCGCCGCGGCGAGCGTCTTCTCCGATGAGCACGATGTCCAGAAAGCCGTGCTGCTTCAGGCTCGCGCAGACGTCCTTCAGGAGAGCCTGGAACGTTTCCTCGCGCAGGCTGATGGTGCCCGGATACCACATGTGCCCGCTCGGAGGATCGATGCTCCCCTCCGGCACGAAGGGGATGACGGGCGAGACCAGGGCGTTTCCGAGCTTCCTCGCGATCGCCTCCGTGGTCGCGCGGAGGACGTAGTTGTGCTTGCCGGTCGCCACGTGGGGGCCGTTCTGCTCCACTCCTCCCGTGGCCACGATCGCGGTGGTCTTGCCCGCCCGTATCGCGTCGCGGACTTCCATCCACGTCATCTCTTCGGTGAATACCGTGTCGAGGGCCTCGATGGGCCGAGGGTCGTCGAGCCCTGCCGGAGGCGTCTCCCGCCCGGCGCTCTGAGGTGTTACCGGTTCCGACAAAGACACTACCGCGGCGATGACGCCCGCGGTCGCCAGGATCGTTCGCATGGTGAATCCTCCGGTCGGCGAGGGTAGCATCCCGATACCCACTCCGTCAGTAGCCGCGGGTAACGAAGGTCAGAACGACGAGCTCCCTCAAGTCGGCACCCTGCTGGACGGCGCTCCGTCTCGATTGGAGGGACCTCGGCGCCCGCGGCGCAACCCGCAGCGGCTGGCCATCGGCTCCGGAGCTCCCTCGATAGAAGGAGAGCGAAATCTGCTTCAGTAGAGGCAGCGGCTCGAGGGGAGTGAGCGTGAGGGTTCTTGCCTCCGCATCATAGGCGAAGGCCGCGGGCACGAACGAGGAAGGCTCCCGGCCAATGTCTCCAAGTCGGAGCCACAGGTTTCCCTCGAACGTGGTCTCGTCCATCGCGGCCGAGAACCGAATCTCGAATATCGTTCCCGGATGCAGATCCCGACGGCCGGGCGAAGGCGCGATGGATGCGATCTCCGGGGGAGGAGTGCCTCCCTGGCTCGAGGGCCCTTCCTCCTCCTGCCGTTCCGCATCGGTACGAGCCTCCGGCGCCTGGACGATGTCCGTCGCGAGGACCACGAATCGCCCGTAGCGCTTCCAGCCGTCGCCCGCGGCCTGCATCGAGTGGTCGATAAACCTGCCTCGGACCTCCACCCGCTGAAGGAGCAAGGAGGTCAGGTCGGATCCGGGGGCCGGAGGCGCGATGAGGGCGATGGAGTGGACCTCGTCCCGAAGAAGGTACATCTCGTCGAACGGAGAACGGCCGGAATCGAGCTCTCCCCGAACCAGGACCTCGCGCTCGTGGAACCGGCTGGGATGACGTTGGAGCTCCACGACCGTAACCGGAATCGGAATCGGAATCGGATCCTGGCTCCCGGCGAGCAAAAAGCCGTTCAGGGCGAGAATGCAGGCTCGGGCGCGGTCATACACGGCCTTGTCCGATCTTCTCACATTGCGGGTCCGGTGTTCGAGGTATGATCTGGTCGGCGACGACAGGCGAGCGCCGCGATATGGTCAGTCTTCTCATCCTCGGGTTTTTCATCGGCATGCGGCACGCCCTCGAGGCCGATCACGTCGCCGCGGTCTCGAGCCTCGCGACGAGGAGCGCGAGCCGCGGAGAATGCATCCGGCAAGGCGTCTTCTGGGGCCTCGGTCACACGCTGACGCTCTTCGTCATCGGCTCCGCGGTGCTCCTTCTGGACCGCGCGCTCCCCGAGAGGCTCGCCTCGGGACTCGAGCTCGCCGTCGGGGTAATGCTGGTCCTGCTGGGCCTCGACGTGCTCCGGAGGCTCGCGAAGGAGCGGGTCCACTTCCACCTGCACGAGCACGAGGGCGGAGTCCGGCATTTTCACGGCCACTCGCATGCCGGCGAGCCGGCCGACGACGCCCACGGTCACGGGCATCTGCGGAAGCTCCCGCTCCGAGCTCTGATCGTCGGACTGGTGCACGGCATGGCGGGCTCCGCCGCTCTCATCCTGCTCACGCTCGAGCGCGTCCCGAGCGTCGCGGCCGGTCTTCTTTATATGTTGCTGTTCGGCGTGGGCTCGATCGCGGGGATGGCTCTTCTCTCGGTCGTCATCGCCATGCCCCTCCGTTACTCCGCGGCGGGAATGAGCCGGCTCCACGGTGTCCTGCACGGCGCGATCGGCCTCGCCACCGTCGCGATCGGCGTCATGACCGCGTACGGGGCGGGCCGAAGCCTCTTCGGTTGAGCGCCTCAGAGACCTAGCCGGTCGAGCAGAGGCCTCTCGTACTCCCCGTCCTCGCCGGGGTAGCGGAGGCGGTCCTCGTACCTGCCCGCGGCGTGGGCGATCGACCAGATGAGACTCTCGCCCGCGGGAACGGCGTCCACGGGGTCGCGATACACGGGGTCCCCGTAGGCCTCACCAACGTCGATCCGCTCCCAGCCATCCTCCTCGAGCGCTTTGAGCACGTCCTTCAGGAAGAGGGCGTTCAGCAGGTTGTAGTGCGTCAGAAGCGTGTGCGGAACGCTGCGGCCGAGAACGTCCACCGACAGCCGGTCATAGAACCCGACCCGGTCCCGGATGTGCGCCACGTAGGGCTCCCGAAACCTCTCCGCCGGAAATGCCGGGTCCTCCGCGAGCTTCTGGCGGAGGCGCTGGTCGTAGTACCAGTCGGACGCGTCGATGGTGACGTGCGCGTTGCGATAGCCGCTTCGATTCAGGTACTCGCGCACCGCGTCCCGCACCCCGCGGCTGCCTCCCTCCTTCAGCTGGGGGAATCGAAACCATTTCCGAAACGTGGGGTAGCCCTCGAGGAGCGCTTCGTTCCTTTCGATCCCCTGGACGAAAGCCTTCGGTCCCGCGCGGTAGAGAGGACTGTGGTCGTACGTGTGGTTCCCGATGAAGTGGCCCGCGCGACTCCACGCGGAGAGAATCCCGCGGCCTTCCTCGTTCTCGACGTGGCGGCCCACGACGAAGAGCGCCGCCCTGGTACTTCCGATGGCGTCCAGGATCCGCGGAAGAACGGTTTCGGAGAAGGCCGCCGGAACCGCCGCCCAGTTCACGTCGTCCATCGTGACCGCGATCCGCCGGCGAGGCCCCAAAAGGGCGAGGGCGGGCATCGAGGCGAGAAACGAACGACGATTCATCGTCACCGGAATCCTGGGGCGATGATAGTCCGGTCGAGGATCGTGGGCCAAGCTCCGGCCGGCTTTCCGTTCACGCGTTTGACCTTTCTCCCGATTTCCTCCCCAATAGATACGTGACGGAAAGGCCGAGCCGAACATGTGGATAGCTCTTCTCCTCGCGGCCCTCGCGATCGGGGTATGGGTCATAGCGCTCTTCAACGGTCTCATCCACCTGCGCAACACCGGCAACAACGCGTGGAGCGACGTCGACGTGCAACTGAAGAAGAGGCACGATCTCGTCCCCAACCTGGTCGAGGCCGTCAAGGGGTACGCGAAGCACGAGAAGGACACCCTGGAACGAGTCGTCTTCGCGCGAAATCAAGCGGCCTCCGCGACGTCGACCGAAGCCCGGAGAACCGCCGAAGATGCGCTGACCCGGAGCCTCCGGGGACTCTTCGCTCTCGCCGAGGCCTACCCCGACCTCAAGGCCAACGAGGGTTTTCTGAGCCTCCAGCGCGACCTCTCCCGCATCGAGGACGACATCGCGAACGCCCGGCGCTACTACAACGCCGTGGTTCGCGACTTCAACACCCGGCAGGAAGTCTTCCCCGCGAACCTTCTCGCCGGCGTTCTCGGCTTCGAGACGCGCTCGTTCTTTCAGGCTGAGGCCGGCGAGCGATCGGCTCCGAGCGTCGAGCTCTGATGGCGGGCAGGAACGCGTTTCTCGTCGCCGGGATCCTGACGTTCGGCATCGACGCGGCCGCAATCGAGATCCCGAAGTTCGACGTCTCGATCCTTCTCGATCCCGACGGCACGATATTCGTGACCGAGACCATCGACGTCGACTTCGGAGAGATCGAGAAGCACGGGATCTTTCGAACCCTCCCGTTGCGCTATGCCCGAACCGAGAGCCTCGCGGGCGTCCCGGTGGGGACGACTTATGCTCTCCGGATGAGGGTCCTGAGCGTCACCGACGGCGGGAGGGAGCCTCTTCGCTTCAGCGCCTGGCCCGAAGACCGGAATCTTTTCATCCGCATCGGAGACCCCGATCGGACGGTCACGGGAAAGCTGACCTACGTCATCACCTATCGCGTCCAGCGCGCCATCAATCGGTTCGAGAGCCACGACGAGCTCTACTGGAACGTGACGGGAACGGAGTGGGACTGGCCCATTCACCAGGCGGGGGTGCGCGTGCACCTCCCGGGCGACGTCGCTCCGGAAGCGCTTCTCCACAAGACATTCACCGGCAGGTTCGGCTCCCCGTCGACGAAGGCGACCGAACGGCTCGGACCGAAGACGTACGAGTCGGAGGTTCTGGGTCTTCTGCCCGGGGAAGGACTGACCTTCGTCCTCGGCCTTCCGAAGGGTGTTCTCGAGCCGGCGTCCGCCTTCCGGGAGCTCTGGTGGAGCCTCGCGGACAACGCGGCGTTCTTCCTCGTGGCGCTCGTGCCGATCCTTGCTCTCGCCGCGATGCTGTTCCTCTACCTCCGCTTCGGGCGGGACCCCGGCCGGCGCACGCCGATCGTGGTGCAATACCAGCCTCCGGACGAGCTCTCCCCCGCCGAGGTCGGAAGCCTTCTCGACGAGAGGATCGACACGCCGGACATCGTCTCGACGGCGATCGATCTCGCCGTCCGCGGGTATCTGACGATCCAGGAGGAAGAGACCACGAAGTTACTCTTCCTCACGAACAGGGACTACCGCTTCGAGAAGTTGAAGCCCTCGGACGATGCGCTCCAGGGCCACGAGCGCGCGTTTCACGACGCGCTCTTCGCCGACGGCGATTCCGTCCTGCTCTCGAGCCTAAAGAACCAGTTCTACACCTCGATTCCGTCGATCCGGAGCTCCCTCGTCCGGCAGATGCTATCGAAGGGACTCTTTCCCCGCGATCCCGCGCGCGTTCGGGACTTCTATCGCGGTGTCGCCGTGGCCGCGGGGGTCCTGCCCATCGGTCTCGCCGTCTTTCTCCTGAGCTCGGGCCGGGTGCGCTCCTTCCTTCCCCCGGAGCCCGCCGTGTTCTTCGTCTTCAGCGCGATTTGCCTCCTCTTCACGATCCTCGCGGTGCGCGTCTTCGTCAACGCGATGCCTGCGAAGACCGCGAAGGGAGCGCGACTCGCCCGATACTGCCTTGGATTTCAGGAGTTCATGACCCGGGTGGAAAAGGACAGGATCGAACGCATGTCGAAAGAGGACCCGACGCTCTTCGAGCGGGTTCTTCCCTACGCGGTAGTCCTGGGGTGCGCCGACGAGTGGGCGGAGCGATTCGAGGGACTTCTGACCGAGCCCCCGTCCTGGTACCGCTCTTCTTCCTTCACACCGGGCCGCTTCGACTCCCGTTCTCTCGTTTCCGGCCTCGGCCGAAGCATGTACTCCATGGGCTCGACGCTGACGTCGCAGCCGCGCCCCAGCGGAGGAGGCTTCGGCGGAATCAGCTTCGGCGCCGGACGGGGATCGAGCGGGTTCGGTGGAGGCGGACGAAGCGGAGGGGGATTCGGTGGAGGGGGTGGAGGGAGCTGGTAGGCGAGGCGCGCGTCGCCCGCACTCCGGAGGCCGAGGCCTCCGGAGTACGGAGCTACGCGCAGACTAGAACGAAGGTCGACTTACCAGCGACGGCCGCCGCCGCCGCCGCCGCCGCGTCCGCCGCCGCCGCCGCCGCCGTTGCCTTTAGGCCGGGCTTCGTTGACGTTCAGCGTGCGACCGCCGAGCTCGGTGCCGTTGACGCCGCGGATCGCCGCCTGGGCGGCCGAGGCGTCCGACATCTCGACGAAAGCGAAGCCGCGCGGGCGGCCGGTGTCGCGATCGGTGATGACGCTGACGCTATCCACCTCGCCGTAAGCCGAAAAGACGTCGCGGAGCTGCTGCTCGGTTACGTCGAAGGAACAATTGCCTACGTAAATCTTAGCCATGGGAAACGATACTCCTACAGATACGGCCTAGGCGAGGGCTAACGGAGGTGTGGTGGAATTCACCAGCTGAAGTGTTCTACGAAAAGCCATCGGTTGGCCAGACAGCCTATGCTCGGCTAATTCCGCTCCATTGTCAAATCCCAAATCGGCCGCCAGGGAAACCAAGCCGGGCAGCCCCGGGGACGAGGTAACCTTCGACCTTACGGAGGGGTCTCTACCCGAGAGCGAATTCGATGAATCCCGCGGAAGCGCCCCGTTTCGCAACGGCCGTGAGCGAGGTCCAGGCCGGAGACGATGCGCGTTTCTCCGAGCTCGTCGAAAGCTTCCAGGACATGGCGGTCGGATACGCCTACTCCATGCTGGGCGATTTTCAGCTCGCGGAGGACGCCGCCCAGGAGGCGTTTCTCGACGCGTACCGCCATCTCCGGGACCTTCGGGAGCCGCTCGCCTTCCCGAGCTGGCTCCGCCGAATCGTCTTCAAGCACTGCGACCGTCGCACCCGGAGGCGTACTCCGCCGATGCTCTCCTTCGAGGAGATCTCGGAAGCGCGCTCCGGGGACCCGTCCCCCGCAGACGTCGCCGAAAGGAACGAGATGCGAGATCGATTGGTCGGTGCGCTCGATCGGATTCCCGGGAAACAGCGCTCGGTCCTGGTGCTCCACTACATGAGCGGGCATTCTCTGGCCGAGCTCTCGGCTTTCCTGAACGTCCCCGTGGGAACGGTCAAGAAGCGTTTGCACGACGGAAGAGAGAAGCTCCGCGAGATCCTGACGGACGAGGTGACCGACGACCTGAGGCGCCGCCGTCCTTCCCGCGACGCGGGCTTCGCCGAAGGCGTCGTCGAGATCCTGGGCGCGGCGAGAACGGGAGACGCGGAACGGGTGAAGTCGCTGCTCCTGCGCAACCCGAGGCTGCGCCACGGGCGGGACTTCATGGGCAACACCGCCCTCATCCTCGCGGCCAACAACGGACACCTCGAGCTTCTGGCGCTCCTGCGCGAGGCGGGGGCGCCCGTGGACCACCACGAGGCGGCGGCCATCGGCGACACCGACCGCGTTCGCGCGGTCCTCGATGAGAACCCCGAGAGCCTCGATTCTTTCTCCTCGGAGGGTTTCACCGCTCTCGCTCTCGCGGCTCACTTCGGCCATCTGGACACGATGCGCCTTCTCCTGGACCGCGGCGCCGACGCGGGCGTCGTCTCCCGACATCCGGTCGGCGTGACGCCGCTCATCGCCGCTCTTTTCGGCCGACGGGTCGAGGCCGCGAAGATGCTGATCGCGCGTGGGGCCGACGTCCATACTGGACGCGGAGGAAAGGGTTGGCCGCGAGCGGGCTGGGGCCCTCTCCACTACGCGGCGGCCTACGGATTCGACGATATCGTCGTCATGCTTCTCGACCGCGGGGCGTCCCCGGATGCGCAGGACGATTCGGGCGCTACGCCTCTCGACGTGGCGCGTGAGACGGGTCAGGGGGAGGCCGCGGGTCTCCTCGCAGGAAAGGAGTCGTGAGATGGTCGCAGAAGCGGAGTTTCTGGCGGAGGTGACGGGCGGCGATTCGGCCCGGGTGAGAGCTCTTCTGGAGGCGTCGCCCTCGCTCGCGGCGGCGAAGAACGAGAACGGCGTTTCGGCGCCGCTTCTCGCCCTCTACCACCGGAAGCGGGAAACCGCGGCGCTCCTCGTGGACCGGAAGGAGGCGCTTTCGCGCCTCGACGTCTTCGAGGCCGCGGCCTTCGGCAAGACCTCGCGGCTCGAGGCCCTGCTCGACGAAGAGCCCGCGCTCGTCGATGCCTACGCCACGGACGGGTTCTTCCCCCTGGGTCTCGCCGCGTTCTTCGGACACGAGGAAGCGGTGCGCCTTCTCCTGGCGCGCGGCGCGAATCCGAACCTCCCGGCGCGCAACGCAATGAAGGTGGCGGCGATCCACGCCGCGAGCGCCGCGGGGAGCCTCCCCATCGCGCACCTCTTGGTCGACGCCGGCGCCGACGTGAACGCGGTGCAGCAGGCCGGATTCACGCCTCTACACGCGGCGGCGATGGCGGGTCGGGTCGATCTGGCGAAGCTCTTCCTGGAGCGGGGCGCAGACCCGAGCGCCAGAGCCGACGACGGGCGCACCGCGCTCGCGATGGCGATGGATGGGAAGCACCAGGCGGTCATCCTTCTCCTCTCCTGATCCCCCGAGCTCCTGGTATCCTTTTCTCAGACCGCCCCCGGTCGAGAATCAGGAGGGTCGCCCATGTGTCGCTGGCTTGCCTACTCGGGAGCCCCGGTGCTCCTCGACGAGCTGCTGTTCAAGCCCAAGCACTCGCTGATCGATCAGAGCATGAGCGCCAAGTCCGCGGTCACCGTCACCAACGGGGACGGATTCGGGGTCGGGTGGTACGACCTCCGCGGGCGGCCGGCGCTCTTCCGGAGCATCCGTCCCGCGTGGAACGATTTCAACCTTCTCGAGATCTGCTCCATCATCGAGTCGCCCCTTTTCCTCGCGCACGTGCGCGCGGCTTCGCAGGCCGGGGTCCAGGAAACGAACTGCCATCCCTTCCGCAAGGGCCGGTGGCTCTTCGTTCACAACGGAGAGATCCACGGAATCGAGAAGATCCGGCGCGAGCTCCTGTTCGCCGTCGATCCCGAGTTGTTCCCTCTAATCCACGGGACGACCGATTCGGAGGTCATGTTCTATCTGATGTTGACCTTCGGCCTGGACCAGGATCCCCTGGGCGCCGCGGAAAGAATGGCGGGATTCGTGGAGGCGGCGGCGAGGAAGATCGGCGTCTCCGATCCGTTGTGGATGACGCTCGGGTTCAGCGACGGCCATACTCTCTACGCAGTCCGCTACGCCAGCGACGGCGATGCTCCGACGCTCTTCCACAGCCGGGAGACGGAAGATCTCTACGAGCTCAATCCGGCGCTGCGCCGGGTCTTCGCACGGAGCGCCCGCGCCGTCGTCTCCGAGCCTCTCGGGAACGTGGCCGCGGCCTGGACCGAGATCCCGCAGCGCACGGCGCTCGTCGTGAGTCCGTCCGGGGTCGAGTCCCGGCCGTTCGTTCCCCGGGCTCCCTGACGTCCGAAGCGCGACTGGACTCGGGGAATGTGAGCGCCGGGTGTATTCACCTGCAGCGGGTAGAGCGACCGACCGGCTCCTCGACAGAGCTCATTCCATTCGCTATCCTGAATTCATTCCTTTCGAAATGGAATGAGCATGAGGTGCCCGAAGTGCGGCTTGACGCAGGCCCGCCAGGCAAACTGCCGGCGGTGTGGAAATCCCTTCGAGTCCCCGCTCGTCCGTCGAGCCGCGGCCCCCGTCCACCCTGAGAATCCATATGCCCCGCCGGTCGCGTCCCAGCGTCCGCCGATGGCCGGCGCGTCGATGGCCGACCCGGCCCACGAGATCTTCCGCGACGGGGAGATTCTCGTCGCCCGGGACGGAGCCCGCTTCCCGGATCGCTGTGTGCGGTGCAACCGGGAAACGGATGGCTCGCGCTTGTGGAAGACGTTCCACTGGCACTCGCCGAGCTGGTACGCCCTCGTGCTCCTCAACCTCATCATCTACGCGATCGTGGCGATGGTGGTTCGCAAGAAGGCAACGTTCGAGATGGCGCTCTGCCCGCGGCATCGAAGCCGGCGACAGTGGTGTTTCGCTGTCGCCTTCGGGCTTCCGATCGTGGCCTTACTGGCGATGATGTCCACGGAGGGGAGCCTTCCGGCCTTCTGGGCATTCCTTATCGCGGTTCTGGCTGGAGCCGTCGTTGGCATCGCCGGCACCCAGATCCTCACGTGCAAGAGGATCGACGGCGAATACGCGTACCTCAAGGGCGCTCACCCCGAATTCCTGGCGACCTTACCCACCCTCCGCTGAGGGAGCCCCGACCTCCCCGGCCGCCCGGGATGACCGGCAGATGCGGTCGCCGGATCGGCTCAGGTAACGTGAGCGCCGCGTGTTTCCACGTAGAGGGCGTAGAGCGACTGACTCGCCGTCATGAAGAGCCGGTTTCTCTTCGCCCCTCCGAAGCAGAGGTTGGAGCAGATTTCGGGAAGGAGGATCTGGCCGATGCGGACGCCGTCGGGCGCGAACACGTGTACCCCGTCGAAATCTTCCCCCGCCCAACCGGCGCTCGCCCAGAGGTTGCCGTCTTCGTCGGCGCGGATGCCGTCGGCGGCTCCAGGCGCCATCGAGCAGAACTCCCGTCCGCCCGAAAGCTTGGTCCCTTCGACGACGTCCCAGATCTTGATGTTCCTCGGCGAGGCGCCGGTGTCGGCGACGTAGAGTTTTCCGTAGTCCGGTGAGAAGCAGAGTCCGTTGGGCTTCACGATATCGTCGGTCACGACGTCCATCGCGCCGGTCGCAGCATCGATGCGATAGACCGCCTCTTTGATCTCGAGCGCACGCTTGGCGCCCTCGTAGTACCCCATGCTCCCGTAGCCCGGATCGGTGAACCAGATCGCTCCGTCCCGGGGATGGACGACGACGTCATTGGGAGCGTTGAGGGGTTTGCCGCTCCATCCATCGGCGAGGACGGTCGTGCTTCCGTCGTGCTCGTAGCGCACCACCCGGCGGTTCCCGTGCTCGCAGGAAATCTGCCGTCCCTCCCAATCGAAAGTGTTCCCGTTGCTGTTTCCCGAAGGGTGGCGAAACGTGCTGACGTGCCCGTCCTCCTCGAGAAAGCGAAGCTGCAGGTCGTTCGGGATGTCGCTCCAGACGAGATAGCGAGAGACGGCGTTCCAGGCGGGACCTTCCGCCCAGAGCGTTCCGGTGTGAAGACGCTGGAGCGGCGTGTTTCCGATGCGGTAGCGCGCGAACCGGGGATCGAGGATCTTGACGCGCGGATCGGGATAGCGGACCGGCGGCTCCTGCCAGGGCGGCGCGGCCAGAAGCGCGCCTGCCTGGGAGAGAAACGAGCGTCGAGTCGGCATCGCCTGCTTCTCCCTCAGCGCGGAATGGGCTTGTCGATCGAGTCCCAGTCGTAGGTCCGCGCGATTCGGTCCTTCAGCTCGCGGACGACGATGCTTCCGTTGTCGCCGTTCGTCATGATGGCGACGCCGTAGCCCTTGATCTTGTGAGCGACGAGCTCGCAACGGAATCCCCAGTTGGCACCACCGTGGCTGAGGTACCAGCCTTCGCCGAGTTTCGAAGTCTGGAATCCCACGGCGAAGTCCCCGACCCCCACCGGCTCCGTCATCTCGCGCGCCGATTCCCGCGTCAGGACCCGGTTCGACTCGCCGCGGAGCGACTTCTGGACCTCGATCGCGAGCTTCGCCAGATCGACGGATGTCGTCCAGAGACCCGCGGCCTCGAGCTCCGGGTAGACGTGCCATTTGGCGTCCATGGCTTTTCCCTCGCCGTCGTGAGCTCGTGCCGCGTTCTGGTCCCGCGTCGGTCCCAGGGGCTGCTCGTAGGCGCTGTCTTCCATTCCGATCGGTCCCAACACCCATTCCTCGAGGATGCGTGGGAAGGGCTTTCCTACCGCGTCCACGAGAGCGAGCTCCATGATAGTGACTCCCCCTCCCGAGTACTTCATGCCCGTAAGCGGCGGACGCTCCACGCGCACGGGGCCGACGTTGGAAGGACTCTGGCCGTCGAGGATCTGCACGGTCGTCGGCAGAGGCGCGGACGGATGGTAGCCGGGAAAGCCGAACCCGTCTCCGGTGCCGGAGGTGTGGCTCAGAAGAGCCCTGGGGGTGACGGCACCGTTCGCGGTGAAGCCTTCCACGGGAAGCTTCCACGACTTCAGAATCCCGTTGATATCGTCATCGAGCGAGAACTTCCCCTCTTGAACGGCCTTGAGAACCGCCATCGCGGCGACGGGCTTGCTGATCGATGCCGCCTGGAAGAGCGTGTCGTTCTCGACCGCCGCCCCGGTCGAGACATCGGCGATGCCGTAGCCCTTGGCCCAGTGAACCTCGAAGTCGCGAATGACGGCGATGCTGAGGCCGGGAACGTGGTACTTGTCCATGACCTCCTGGAGCGTGAACGGGTCGAGACCCTGCCGGTTCGGAGTCTGTGCCGCCTCGACTCGAGCCATGGCGTCGGTAACGGAGATCTGCGCCGCGAACAGGAGGGAAAGCAGGGCATGCATGCGCGGGAGGGTAGAGGCATCCCCCATCCGCGTCAAGGGCTACAATGGCCGACGAAGGAGATTTCCGCTGTCGACGCTCCTGATCTTTCTGGGCGCTGCGCTGGGGGCGGCGCAATCGCCGCCGCTTCGCATCGCCTCCGATGCCACGTTTCCTCCTTTTCATTTCCTCGCCGGGACCGGAGGGCCGACCGGCTTCGAGATCGAGCTCGCGCGCCTCGTCGCGGAGCGCCAGGGCTACCGGCCGGAAGTCCTCGTGCTTCCGTACGACGACCTGCTCCCCGGCCTCGCGACCGGCGCTCACCATCTCGTCGCCGCCACCACCGGAATCACCCCCGAGCGGGAGAATCTCTACCTCTTCACCAGGCCGTACTTCGAGACCTGCCAGGCGGCGCTGGTGCGCGCGGGAGAGAACGAGCCGAAGACTCTGGCGGATCTCGCCGGCCGCCGCGTGGGCGCCGCGGGCGAGGGTACGTCGGCCCGGGCTCTCGCGCAGCTTCAGGGCGTCGAAGCCGTCGCCCTCGGCAAGGGAGAGGCGGGAGTGCCTTTTCTCGAGGGAGGCAGGATCGATGCCCTCATCGTCGACGAGTACGGAGCCGTCCGAACGGCCCGCGCGTCGAACGGGCGCCTGCGGGTTCTCCCGGAGCCCGTCGCCCTCGAGCGCTACGCGTTCGTGCTCTCTCTCGCCGCCCGCGATCTCAAGGTCTCTCTCGATTCCGCGCTCGAGGCGCTCGAGCGGGAAGGCCTCCTCGCGGAGCTCCGGAGGAAATTCGGCGTCGAGCGCGATTCCGACTGGCCCGTGAAAATCGGACGTTAGCGAAGCACGGCACAGCCTCGGCGCTCGAGCTCCTCGAGCCAGGCCGGGGTCCGGAGCTTGTTCCAGCGCAGGTCGAGCTTCTCGAGGCTCGGGAGCTCTCGAACGCCTTCCGGGAGGGATGTAAGGCGGTTTCCGCGCAGATCCAGATGCGACAGGCTCCAAAGGCTCGAGACCCCCTCGGGGAGCGCGGTCAGCTCGTTGTTCCTCAGATCGAGATCCGTGAGCCTGCCCAGGCCGCCGATGGAGTCCGGGAGCGACCGGATTCGGTTGTTCGGTAGCCTGAGCTCTCGCAAGCGCCGCAGCCCGCCAATCGAATCCGGCAGCGAGGTAAGCCGGTTGTTCGCGAGATGGATCTCCCTCAACTCCGAGAGACCGCCGAACGCCTCCGGAAGCGCTTCGAGACGATTGTTGTAGAGCCGCAGCTCACGGAGCCTTGGCAACTGCCCCAACGTCTCCGGCAACGACGCGAGCTCGTTATCGGTGACGCTCAGATACCGGAGCTCGCGGAGGCCGCCGATAGACTCCGGGACCGAGCTCAGTCGGTTGTCGCTGAGATAGAGGCCGTCCCTGAGCTTCGTCAGGGAGCCGAGCTCATCGGGAATCGAGGACAGCTCGTTGTGTCCGAGATCCAGCATCCGCAGCTCGGTGAGCCGTCCGATCCTCGAGGATAGGGAGGAAAGGCGATTCTCCGATAGGTCGAGAACCTCGAGCCCGACGAGATCCCACAGCCAATCCGGGGCTTCCGTTAGAAGGTTCCTGCCGACCCTCAGGTCCTTCAGCGAACGGAGACGAGAGATGCTCTCGGGAATCGAGTATAGACGGTTGCGGCGCAGGTGCAGCACCTCGAGCCGGGAGAGATCCTCGATGACGGAGGGGAGCGAGGTCAGTAGGTTTCCGTCCAGATGGAGCTCGCGGAGGTTTTCGGTTGCGAGTCCGTCGGGAAGCGACGCGAGATTCTGATCGTCGAGATGGAGACTCTCGGGACCGAGGGGGGAAACTCCGTTCACCGCGGAAGTATGACAGCGATGCGGGCGGACTGTAACGGTCTTCGCCTCCGCCGCATCCAAAGCAGACAGGAGGACGTGACGTCATCGTTCCAGCGGATCTCGCAAAGCCCCCGCGTTGCTCCGTCACGGGCGATTCCCTAGAATGAGCGGCGTGATGATACCTTGGAAGCTCTCCCCCTTCGTCGTTCTCGCGCTCCTTTCCTCGGCCGTCCTCGCCCAGGAGTGGCCGACCCACGACGGCGACTTGGCCGCCACCAAGCATTCGCGACTCACGGACATCAATCGGGAGAACGTCTCCCGGTTGACGCTGGCCTGGACCTGGGAGGCGCGCGAAGACCCCATTCCCGCGTCCAAGACGACCTTCCCCGGAAGGCCGCTCGCCCCGGGAAAGTTTCAGGGGACGCCCGTTCTCGTCGGCGACACCCTCTACATCACGACGTCTTTCACCCAGGTGGCGGCTCTGGACGCGGAGACCGGCGCCGAGAAGTGGCGGTACGACCCTCGCGCCTACGACTGGGGGCCGCTCCCCCGCGGATGCGGGTTCTGTCACCGCGGGGTCGCCGTCTGGACCGACGGAAAGGAAACCCGCGTCTTCATCAATACGCGCTGGCGTCTCATCGCTCTCGACGGCCGAACGGGAGAGCCGATCTCGACCTTCGGCCTGAAGGGCGAGGTGGACCTGACCGAAGGCCTGGTCTGGGAGGTGAACCGGCTCCACTTCACTCATACCTCTCCTCCGCTCGTCTGGAAGAACCTGGTGATCACGGGCAGCGGTATGCCCGACAACCGGATCTATCGGCGAAACCCGCCCGGAGACGTGCAGGCCTTCGACGTCCGGACGGGCGAGCGCGTCTGGAGCTTCCACACCGTTCCCCAGCAGGGCGAGCTTGGAAACGACACATGGGAGGACGAGTCCTGGTCCTACACCGGCTCGACGAACGTGTGGGGGCCGTTCTCGATCGACGAGGAGCGCGGCCTCGTTTATCTCCCGATCGGCACCCCCAACAACGACTTCTACGGAGGACACCGCAAGGGCGACAACCTGTTCGCCGAGTCGATCGTCTGCCTCGACGCCCGCACGGGAAAGCGCGTCTGGCACTTCCAGACGGTCCACCACGGCGTCTGGGACTACGACCTTCCCGCGCCTCCGAATCTCGTCACCATCACCGTCGACGGAAAAAAGATCGACGCCGTGGCCGTGGTGGCGAAGACCGGTTTCACTTATGTGTTCGATCGCGTCACCGGAGAGCCCGTGTGGCCGGTCGAGGAGCGTCCCGTACCCGCGAGCGAGGTGCCGGGAGAGCGACTCGCGAAGACCCAGCCCTACCCGACCAAGCCGCCGCCGTTCATACGACAGGCCTTCACCGTGAACGACCTCGTCGACTTCACGCCGGAGCTCAAAGCGAAGGCGCTGAAGGCCATGGAAGGCTACCGATTCGGATCGATGTTCGATCCGCCTTCGCTCCAGGGAACGGTCATCCTCCCGGGCGTCTGGGGCGGCGCGAACTGGGGCGGCGCCGCGTTCGATCCGGAGACCGGCGTCCTCTACGTGCGGAGCATCGAGTGGCCGTTCGTTTTCAAGCTGGACAAGCCGGAGCCCGGGACCGCCGACGCCGACTACGACATCGCCGGAGCGCCCCCTCTCGAGATCGAAGGGATTCCCATTCACAAACCTCCCTACGCGACTTTGACCGCCATCGACTTGAACCGCGGAGAGCACGCCTGGCAGATCCCCTTCGGGGACATGCCCTCGCTGCGAGACCACCCGCTTCTCAAAGGGGTCGAGATCCCGCAGACGGGCGAGGCCCCGCCGCAGCATGGACAGTCCGGTGCGGTGGTGACGGCGGGAGGGATCCTCTTCATCAGCAGCGCGAGCCCCTTCCTCTATGCCTTCGACAAGACGAACGGGAAGCTCCTGTGGCGGACGGAGCTCGACGGAGGAGGCTTCGGAAGCCCGATGACCTACCGGTCGCCGTCCGGCCGACAGATCGTCGTGGTAGGGACGTCGAAGAGCCAGGGCCAGGACGCGAGGCTCATGGCGTTCGCTCTTCCCCGGGAGTAGTCACCACAGGCGCCACTGGAGCGCGTCGCGGTCGAAGTACATGAAGTAGGGGTAGTTCTCGCCAATCTCGTAGAAGGGGCGGAAGCGGAGCCGAACCGAGCGACCGTCGGGAGGGGCGACCCGAAGGCTCGTCGGGTATTCCGCTTCCCGGAGCCCCGTCGACCAGACGCCGCGCGGAAGGGTTCCCTCCTCGGGCACGAGCCATCGCTCGAGCTCTTCGTCCCGCATCGGGAGCGCGAAGCCCGGATCGTGGTACGCGCCCTCGAGGACGAATACCGCTGGACCGCGCACCACGGCGACGCGGTTCGGATGCTGCTCGTCGACGGGCTCCATGCGCAGGGTGAGGGGGATGCGAATCTCGACCTCGTCTCCAGACGACCACGTGCGGTGTACGGTCGCCCAGGAACCCGGGCGGGCTTCGACGGGGGCACCGCTTCCGTTCACACGAACGGAAACGTCACTCGTCCACGAAGGCACGCGGAAGCGGAGAGGAAACGTCTTCGGCGCCTCGGTCTCCACCAAGAGCGTCGTCGTGTTCACGTCGGGGTAGCGCGTCTCCTGCGTGACCGTGAGCCCGTTCCAGCTCACTTCCGACGGCAGGAAGAGGTTCACGTAGAGCCCTTCGTCGTCCTTGAAGTAGATGAGGTTGTGATACTCGGCAAGGTTCTGGAGGTACGTCCCCGAACAGCAGGTGTAGGTGTCCCAGTTGTAGACCTTCATGCCGCCGCCGAGGCGGTAGTCCCCGTAGTAGAAGCTCCGGCCGCCGTCTTCGATCGGAAGCGCCGCCCCGACGCCGTTGTAGAGGAGCCGCTCGATCCAATCGCCGTAGCGAGCCTCACCGGTTAGACGCAATAGATAGCGCGAGAGCTTGAACCCGGCCCAGGAGCTGCACGAAGTTTCGCAGGTGTCCGAGCGGGTCTCGAGCGCTTTCCCGAGGCTTCCGTCGAGCGCCATGAAGCGCTCGTTCGGTCCGTAGCCTCCGGTCGCGAAGCATTGATGACGCTGCAGATAGTCGAACGCGTTGCGGATCGCGTCGAGGTACGCGGGGTCACCCGTCGCTTCGTAGGCGGAGGCGGCGCTCGCGAACGTGTTGACGTGGCTGTAGGCGTGGACTCCGTGGGCATCTCGAGGAGACGAAGTCGTTCGGAACTTGGCCCAGTAGGCGTGGTAGTGCCATTCCTCGGCGAACGCGCGGAACATCGGGTCACCCGTGAGCCGGTACGCGCGATGGAGGTTCTCGGCGAGGGTGTACCACTCCTGAGGAGCCCCGTAGTACCGCTGGTTGTGCGACGGATCGGCGAGCGCCTCGCGCGGGTTGTCGGGCCTCTCGAGCGTTCTCACGGCGCTCGCGGTCACGCGCGAAAGGACCTCCGAAGCCTTGCGATGACCCGCGTAGAGGTCGAGGTCCACGAGCCCGCCGACGAGCTTGTCGAAGCGATAGTGCCCCATCCGGGCGTCGCCGTCCGGAGGAAGGGTTTCGACCCAACCTTCGAAGAGCCCGACCGCCTTGTCACGGAGCGCGGCGTCGCCGGTCGCCCGGGAAAGCCGCGACATCCCGCTCAGCCACTGTCCGAAGACCGTGCTGCTGTCGATCCCGCACCAGCCGCCGAGCGGCCGAACGTC
>DAISKN010000017.1:0-5616 GCA_036820975.1 Acidobacteriota bacterium
TGCATCAGCGTCGATTTCCCCGAGCCCGAGGGACCGATGACGGCGACGAACTCCCCGTCCTCGATCTCGAGGCTCACTCCACGAAGAGCGTCCACCTGGACCTCGCCGACGGCGTAGGTCTTCTTCAGGTCGCGTACCGAGATCTTCGCCATCCGGGATTCAGTTCCCCGTCGGCTCCGCCGCCTTCGCCGGCGGGATCTTTCCGGCGTACGCGTACACGTAGGCGGCGACGGACTTCTCCGCTCCCGCCATGCCGTAGATCTTCTCCGCCCCTTCGATGACCCAGAACTCGTTCGCGGCGTGCGCCCCCGCCCCATAGCCCGCCGCCCCTCCCACGATGGGCATATTGAGCCCCGACACGTCGTTGACGAAGAGGTACGCGGGCCAATAGGGACCGAGGATCGACTCCTCCGCCGGAGGCACGCCGTAGGGAATCTGGAAGATGTCGTAGGTCGTCATCAGCGCCTGAGCGGCTTCGTTGTCGTAGCGCATCTTGGACCAGGGGACGTCCCCGATGACCGTCATCTCGACGTCCTGGTATCCCTTCTCGTCGAGATAGGCGCGGACTTTCTTCACCATGTCGAGGCCGTTCATGTTCGGTACATAGCGGAAGTTGTGCTTCGAGGTGACCTTGTTGGGCAGGATGGCGCCGGCGCCGCCCGGATACATGTTCCCCGCCCAGATGCCGTCGAGGTTGAGGGAGATGCCGTATCGGGCCATCTTCAAATACTCGAGCGGGTCTTCGGTCATGAAGCGCGCGACTCCGACGTTCTCGGCGGCGACCTTCAGGTCCAGCTTCTCCGCCGCCGTCTTCAGCATCTCCATTTCCTTGTCGCTCAGAGGAACGGCGCCATCGTAGAAGCCAGGAACAAGGGCCGTGTTTCCATCGTCCGCGATGAGAGTCGAGAGCATCTTGATGTGGCGCCAGGCGGGGCTGTCGGTCGACCGTTTGTACGCTCCGTGGATGTCCGAGGCGACCGGCCCGCGGCCCCACTTCTCCCCGCTGGTGGTGAGCTCGATGTACACGCACCCCTCGGAGCCCCCCGAGAGCTCGCCTCCGCCGCTCCGGCCCTGGGAGCCGAAGCGAAGCATCGCGTCGGCATCCGCGAAGAGCTCCGGATGATCCCGCACGAACTGTCGGAGGCCGATCGACATTCTCTCTTCGTCTCCTTCGGCGACGAAGATCAGATTTACCGGGAGCTTTCCCAGGACCTCCTTCATCGACATGAACGCATTCCACTGGACCATCTGCGGTCCCTTGGAGTTGGTGGCCCCGCGGCCGATCATCACTTTCTTGAAAGGCGGATACTCGACGAGGCGCGCCTCGAACGGAGGCACGATCCAGGCATCGGGCTGGGTGATGGGCATGGTGTCGTACATCCAGTAGATGAGGAGCGTCTTCTCCGCTCCCTCGTCGCACTTCGCGTAGACCACGGGGTTCCCCGGCTGACCCCACTCGGTCATGGGGACGTCTTCGACCCGGGACTCCTGGCAGCCGAGCTGCTCGAAGAAGCCCTTCACCATCTGCGCCGACTCGGGAATGCCCTCGCCCGAGTTCGAGATGCTGGGCTGCTGGATCCACTTCTGGAGGTTCACCACGTGCTGGTCCAGGTTCTGGTCGATGTGATCGAAGACCTGCTTCAGCTCGTCGGGAATCCGGCTCATGTCGATCGCGAGCTCGGTGTCGCCGTTCGGGCGGATTCCGAGAGCCGCCGGCGCGGCAGGCGACGGCGCCGCCGTATCGCTCGGCGACGGTTCGGGAGCCGCACAGCTCCAGCTGAGGAGCACAGCGCTCAGAGTTGCCCAATACCTGTTCATGAGTGCCTCCCTGAATGAGAGCGCTACGCTAAGCCCGGCTTCCCGAGGTGTCAACTCTTTGACCCGCATCGAGCCGCGGTGGTAGTTTCCGAGTCGATGCGCGTTCTCGCTCTCGCGGCGTTCTCGATTCCCCTCCTCGCCTGCGTGCCCGATCCCGGCGGCGAGAATCCGCCCGCCGTTCGGGGCGCAACGTTCGACGAGGAGTCGCGGCTCGTGTATGGCGCCGTCGCTCCCGCGGTCGACGAGCGCGAGATGGCGCTCGCTCGAGCGGAGCTCGATCGCCTGCTGCCGGGGGAAGGCCCGCTCGCTCCTCGCTATGCCTCGTTTCAAAAGCGATTCCTCGTACCGCCTTCGGCCCTCGACGAGGCGCTCACCCGCGCCCTCGGGGAATGCCGTCGTCGCGCGCTCGAGCGTCTCGATCTTCCGGCCGAGGAGAGCGTGCGGCTCGAGTACGTCTCCGGGGCCCCCTGGCCGTCGTTCGCAACCTACCTCGGGGACTACCGGAGCGTCGTCCAGGTGAACCGGGACTTTCCTCTCGCCGTTTCAAACGTCCTCGAGATCGCGAGCCACGAGGCCTACCCCGGCCATCACATCGTGAACGTTCTTCGCGAGCGCTCGTTCGGGCGCGAGCGCAGCCTCGAACCCGCCGCGGGCAGCGAAGCGCTTCTCCACGAGGGTCTCGCGAGCTTCGGCCTCGAGCTCGCGTTTCCCGGCGAGGAGCGGCTCCGCTTCGAGAGGGGGGTGCTCTTTCCGCTCGCGGGCCTCGATCCCTCGGAGGCCGATCGCTACCACCGCGTCGAGCGGGAGATCCGCCGCCTGGCTCCGCTTCGCGTCGAGGCGGCGAGGGCCTACCTCGACGGCGAGCGCGACCGGGTCCAGAGCGTCCTCTTCCTCGAGAACGAGGCGCTGGTTCCCGCGCCCTGGGCCTTTCTGCGGTTCGTGGACCGCTACCGCACCTACGTCATCGCCTATACGCTGGGACCCAAGCGGGTGCGCCGTCGCATCGAGAAATCTACGGATCCCTGGCGCGAGTACGCCGCTCTCGCGACGGAAGCGAAAGATGAGACTTGAGGCGGGCTTCCTGCTGCTCCTCGTCGTCTCCTGCTCGAGCGAGCCACCGCCGCCGAAGAGCCCGGTCCCGACGGCGATGGCTCACGGAGATCACGCACCTCACCATGGAGGCGTGGTTCTCATGCACGGAGACCTTCATTTCGAGGTGCTGCTCGATCCGGACGGGCGCCATCGCGTCTATCTGACCGACGCCGTCCGGAGCGAGCTTCCGGCTTCCGCCGCGTCCGAAGTGACGGTTACCGTGCTTCGTCCCGGGGAGGACCAGGGGGAGACGCTCGTTCTCGAAATCGACGAGTTCGGGGAGAGCTGGGTCGCGCGAGGACAACCTGTCGTCGAAGAGGAGAGCCGCGCCGTAGTGGCGCTCGTCCACCAGGGAGAACGCTACGAAATCGAGCTTCCGTTCCTGGCGGAGCCCATGGATCCCGAGGCGGCCGATCCCCACCAGAGGCACCAGCCTTGATTAAAACTGCGTCAGGTCCAGAAGCTCTCCACGGATAAACCTTCGATCCGGCCGAGGTGCTTCACGTTCCGAGTGGCGACCTGGATACCGTGTACCAGAGCCGTCGTGCCGATGAGCACGTCTTCGAGACCGATGGGAGTCCCTTGCTTCTCGAGCTTCGCGAGGATTTCTCCCGCCCGGGTGGCCTCCTCGTAACCGACAGGCAGGATCGACACCAAGGGCTCGATCTCTTCCCGAATCCGATTCCAGAGCGCATCTCCGCGGGGATGTCTCGCCGCTCCGAAGCGGAGCTCCATGAAACAAACCGATGAAGTGAAGAGCTCGCTCCTCGCGATCTGTCCTACCCTGCGTACCACGGCCGCGGAAGGGGCCTTCTTCATCAACTCCGATAGAACGTTGGTGTCGAGAAGGTAGCCGGTCATCCGAGCTAACCTGAGCTCCGTCGCGTTTTTTCGCGTCGCCGAGAAGAAAGGACTCTCGGCCGGTGATTCACGCGGTCGGACACGATTTCATCGATAATCGTGAAGAAGGGATCGTCGTCCTCGAGCCAACCGCGGTGGCCGACAACCGGTCCGTCCGTCGATCTATCGTCGACGGGAACGAGGCGAGCCATCGGTTTTCCGCGCCGGGTAATCAGTATCGTCTCGCCCCCGTAGGCGACGCGCCCGAGCAAATCGGAAAACCCCCGCTTCGCGTCCGCCACGCTGACCGCCGTCCCACTCTTCCTCATGGTGGTCATTATAGCCTTTATGACATAAAGGTCGCAAAGACAGAACGCGAAAGAAACGGGGTCACTCGAATCGAAGCGCGTCGATTGGATCGAGGCGTGACGCCCGGTGGGCCGGGTAGTAGCCGAAGATCACCCCCACCGCGAACGCGAGTCCGAAGGCGACCGCTACCGCGCTCGCGGAGACCCGCGTGGGCCATTCGAGGATCTCCGTCACCGCATAGGCGCTCGCGAAACCGAAGAGGATTCCGAGGGCGCCCCCGGCGAGGCTTAGAGCCACCGCTTCCAGAAGGAACTGGAACAGGACGTCTCTGGTTCTCGCTCCGACGGATAGTCGAAGGCCCACTTCCTTCGTGCGCTCGGTCACCGAGAGAAGCATCACGTTCATGATGCCGATCCCGCCGACCACCAGCGACACCGACGCGATGCTCAAAAGGAGCAGGCTCATCGTCGCGTTCGCCCGCGCCAGGGTCGAGACCATCTCTTCGGACGTCACTTCGTCGAGCCTCGGCATGCTCGCGAGCACCAGAGCCGCGGCCGGAGTGTAGAGGCCCTCGGTGAGAGCTCGCGCTGCCTCGGTCCGGATGGTGAAGTCGTCGGGCACGAGCCCGGAGCCTCTCATCGCGAAGGGACCCTGCGCCCGCGGAAGGCTCTTCGCCTTCCCGGGATCGTCGAGCCCATGCCGCGCCCGGAGAAGCGCCCGCGCCTCGGAAGCGATGCGCGTCGCCTCGCCCGCGGTCTCGGCGGCGGCGGTGACGCCGTCGAGATGCTCGGAGCCGAGAATACTCTGGAGGCTCTCGAACGGCACCAGCACCCGCTCGTCTCCGCCCACGACGCCGACGACGGTGAACGGGCTTCCGCGAACGAGGAGCTCCCGTCCCACGGGATCGACCCCCGGTCCGAAAACCACGTCGCTCACGAGGCTTCCGACGACGGCGACTTCGGCCTCGGCGTCGGTGAAGAACCGTCCCCGACTCGTCTCAAGCCCGTGGATCGAGGCGAAAGAGGAGGCGCAGCCGACGATCGGCGCGAAGCCCTTCTTCTCTCCCGCCGCGAGAGGCGCCCGGTCCTCGACCACCGGAGTCACCTCGGCGACCCCCGCGATGCCCGCGATCGCCGCGGCATCCGCTTCGGTAAGGGTCGTCGCCCGGCCGAATCCCGAGGGGATGGCTACGGCATCCCCGCCGCGCACGTAGTTGCCGGCGCGGACGTAGACGAGGTTCGCGCCCGCCTGCGAGACCTCGCTCGCGACCTGCTCCTGGGCCCCGCGGCCGAGCGCGACCATCGTGACCACCGCCCCCACTCCGATCACGAGACCCACCATGGCGAGAGCGCTCCTGAGGAGGTTCTTCGCGAGCGCGCCCAGGGCGAGAAAGAGAGCCGCCGGGACCGTCATCGGTAGCTCATTCTATTGTGGCTCCCCCGAAATCATGGAACAATAGAAAGAACCCAATGGCCAGCTTCATCGGCGGCAGCGCCTTCGGCATGGCGACTCAGATTGCCGAAGGCTACCTGCTCCTGAACCACACCCACCTGAAGA
>DAISKN010000017.1:5626-22099 GCA_036820975.1 Acidobacteriota bacterium
CGCCTCGCTCCAATTCGAGATCGGCCGGGTGCTGACGGACGCCCGCGGCAACCAGCCCCCCCTGAGCGACGTTCAGGCGCAGCAGCAGCGCAACCGGAAGATCAGCCGCCTCACCGGCGCGCTGACGATGATCCAGCACCGGATGACGTTGAAGTAAGGGAGCTCAGCGCAGCGCCGCGACCTCGACCCGGGCGTCGTTGAAGCACGCCCCGCCGCCGACGACGTTCACGTTCGAGGGGGTGAGCGCGGTCGACGTCCTCCCGTTGAGAGAAGACTTCATCCAGGCGCCCTTGGGGAGCGAGACCACTCCCTCGCGCACGTGGGCGTCGACCCGGGCGACGCACTCGACGTCGCCGAGATCGTTCCAGACTCTCACTCGATCGCCCGAAGCGATCCCCCGCGACCGCGCGTCGTCCGGATGAATCGTGAGATGGAGCTCCTGGACGTTGAACTCTCCAAACGTGCTGCTCACGAGCTTGGCGCTCGCCGGGGTAATGAGACAGAGGGGGAAAGACTCGGAGTGGATCTCCTCGTACGCGTAGGGCTCGGGGCCGAGGCACGGCGGAGAGAGATGGATCTTTCCGTCCTCGGTCTGGGGAAAGACGGTCGCGAACTGCACGGGGTTTGGGGCGCCGTCGAAGTCGTAGCGGTGGATCCCTCCAGTCGCGAACGGCTCGGGCGAGACCGCCTTTCCCTGGAGCTCGATGGCGGCGACCGCCCTCGCACGAAGCTCCGCCTCCGGCCAATGGAAGATCTCGTCCTCGAACCCGAGAGCGCGGCCGAGCTCGGCGAAAACCGAGACGTTGCTGCGCGCTTCGCCGCAGGCGTCGATGACCGGCTTCGTCGCGCCCACGACGTAGCTCCCGTACGAGCGCTTGAAGTCGTAATGCTCGAGAAACGTCGTCGCCGGGAGAAGAATGTCCGCGTAGCGGGCGGTATCGGTCATCACCTGCTCGAATACCACGGTGAAGAGGTCCTCGCGCAGGAGTCCCCGCAGGATCCCGTTCTGGTCCGGCACCGTCGCCACCGGATTGCAGTTGTAGACGAAGAGCCCGTGAACCGGAGGTCCGTCGAGAGTGTCCGGCTCGTTCAGGACGCGGGCGAGCTCCGTCATGTTGATGACCCGCGTCATCCACGAAGAGGTGTCCCAGAGCTTCGAGGCGTCGAGCTTTCCCGCGCCGCTGTTGCTGAGGGTGTAGCCGCCTCCGCGCAGGCCGAACTTGCCCAGAAGCGCCGGCATCGCCATTATCGCCGCCGCCGCCTGGCCACCGTTGCGGTTGCGCTCCAGTCCCCAGCCGCAGCGAAGGATCGCGGGCGACGCCTCCGCGTAGCGGTCGGCGAGCAGACGAATGCTCTCCCGGTCGACGCGCGACTCCTTCGCCGCCCGGTCGAGGCTCCACTCCGACGCCGCCTCGAGGAGCGTCTCGAGCCCGACGGCATTGGCGTCGAGAAAGGCGCGGTCCAGACGCCCCGTCTCCGCCCAGTGCCGGATCATTCCGAGCGCCAGCGGAAGATCGGCGCCGGGAAATACCGGGAGATGGAGATCGATGAGGTCGGAGGAAAGAGTCCGTATCGGGTCGACGAGGGCGATGAAGGCCCCGCGCGCCTTCGCGTCCCGCAGGAACGGCACGAGATGGATGTTGGAAGCCCGTGGATTGGCTCCCCAGATCAGGATGAGCTCGGCCTCGGGGTAGTCGGGAAAGCCGACTCCCGCCATCTTCCCGTACATGCCCTTCGCCACCTCGGAGGTGGGCGCGGCGCAAATGGTCTTTGCCAGCCGCGATGCCCCGAGGCGGGCGAAGTAGGCGCTGTCGACCAGGTCGTCGGTCAGGAATCCGTTCGAGCCGCCGTAGTTGTAGGGGAGAATCGCTTCTCCGCCGCAGGTATCCCGAATCTCGCGGAATCTCTCGGTGATGGTCGCGAGGGCGGTGCTCCAATCGATGCGCTCGAATCGAGGCTCACCCTTCGGCCCGACACGGCGCATGGGATAGAGCAACCGATCCGGATGGTACAGCCGGTCCGCGAATCGCCCGACCTTGGAGCAGATGAAGTCGCGGGTGACGTCGTTACCGGTCCCGGGTCCGATCCGGGCGACTCGGCCCCCCTCGACCGTGACCTCGAGGGAGCAGGCGTCGGGACAGTCGAGTACGCACGACGTGCCGATCTCGCGGGCGGTCTCATTCATTGGAAATCACCGGCTCGGCGCCCCTGCCGAACCTCCTGGAGCGCGTAGGTCACCCCCGCGTAGTTCGCGGCGATATCGGCGGGATCGACTTCTCCCTGGCCGACGATGGCTGGGAGGTATTCCTTGAGGTATCCGAGAGCCAGGGTGACATCGGGTCCCCACCGCATCGTTCCCAGATAGCTCGCGATGGCGTGGGCCGCGCGCCCTCGGTAGGACCGGTCCTGGTCGAAGCCTCCGGGAACCTCGGCGAGCCCGATGCGCGCCTCGAGCCGACTCCGATCCAGGTACGAGAGCTCTTCGAGCTCGTGATGGGTGTAGCCCGTCAGCCAGACGTAGGGAACGTCGGACAAGCCCGGGAACCGGAAGAGCGCGAGCGACAGGCTCGACAGGAGCACGGCTTTGAAGACCCACGCGACCCGACCCCGGTTCATGGCTTCCCCAGACTCACCTCTCGACGGTCCCGGGCATTGTACGCGATCCGGGGCCTGTCGTTGTGGAGCCAGAGGGCGGACGCGAAGAGGCAGAAGAGCCCGAGGACGATAGCGGCATCGGCGATGTTGAAGATCCCCGTCCGGATCTCCCCGAATCCGACACGCAGGAAGTCCACCACCCGGCCGTCGCGCATCAGGCGATCGATGAGGTTCGACGCTCCCCCGCCGATCACCAGGGACCATCCCACGAGCTCGACCGGCTTCGTAGCCTGAAAGAGCCGCGCGCTGAAGACCAGGAGCAGCCCGCTCACGCCCACGGTGAAGAGCCAGAACCGCGTGGAGTGGTGGAAATCAGCGCCCAGTCCCAGGAAGGCGCCGGGGTTCTCGGAATAGAACAGCTCGACGAATCCGCCGACCAGAGTGTAGGGAATCGCGTCGATGAAGCTCGACGCGGCGACGTGCTTCGTCACCTGGTCGCAGGCCACCGTCATCAGCAGGAGCAGAATCGCGACGGCCCACCGGCGCGGGTTTTCGAGCATTCCGTTCCTCATGTCCTCAGGGCGCGGTCGCGACGCTGTCAGGATGCACGCGGGAGTGGCGGGTCCGCAAGTGCCCGGAGACAACCACCCCCTCGAGCTCGAGGAGGGCCTCCTTCTTCTCGAGGCCGCCTCCGTAATCGGTGAGAGACCCATCCTTGCCCACCACCCGATGGCAGGGGATCACGATCGAGATCGGGTTCTTTCCGTTCGCCGCACCCGCGGCCCGGATGGCCCTCGGCCGTCCAGTCCGCCTCGCGAGCTCGCTGTACGAGAGGGTCTCGCCGAAGGGGATCCGCTGGAGCTCCGACCACACCCGACGCTGAAACGGAGTTCCCACCGGGGCGAGAGGGAGCGAAAAGGACCGGCGCTTTCCCTCGAAATAGGCGGTGATCTGCTCCTCCGCCCTGCGCAGGAGGGGGAACGCCGGGTCTTCCTCCCATTCCCGCGGAATCGATATCGCTCCGTGGCGGCCGACGAGGAAATCCAGCTTCCGGAGCCCCTCTCGATCTCCCGCCACGACGACTGTCCCGAGAGGGCTCGTGAAAAGACGGCACTTCATGGCACCGCCGCGAGCTTCCGCTCGAGCGGCTGCAGGATCTCCCGATCGAAGATCTCGACCAGATGCTCCGTGTCCCGGTAGCGGTAGGGCTCGATCGCCCAGAGGCCCGGAAGCTCCGGCGGCTCTTCGCCGTCGGGCATGATGACCTGGAGCGGCAGGTCCTTGAGCGTGAAGCTGAACGGCTGGAGCTCCTTCGCGAAGGCGCGGCTGCCCGCCAGGTCGGCGATGACGAACCTCGCGAGATGCGCCAGGTTCGCGATGAACGAGCGAAGCATCGGCCCGACGGGCCTCTCGAGATCGATGGCGAGGGGCGCGTATTGCGACCGGCGGACCTCCTCCCGAATGGCGTCGAGGTGCGGCCGGCGCCATTGGGGAAAACGGCCGATGATGAGCGCGACCCGGAGCGAGCTCCGGCCGATGAGCTCCCGCCACCGGGGCTCCCTGAGGAGCGCCTCCATCAGGTGGGCCATCTCGAGATCGTCGACGAGCACCGCGGCCTCGTCGGAAGGAGTGAGCGCGAGGTTCGAGGTGACGATCCCCTCGTGCCTCGCGCCCGCGATGATCGCCTCGTCGAGGCGGCTCTCGGTGAGAATCGCCTGCGCGAGGTTGCAATTCATCACCAGCGCCCGGGAGAGCTCGCAATGGCTGAGCTTGGCCCCCCCGAGGTTCGTCTGCACCATCTCCGCTTCGACCAGCCGCGCTCCGGTGAGATCCGCTTTCGAGAGATCGGCGCGTTTGAGGCAGGCGCGGCTCAGGTTCACCTGGTTCATGTCCGCGCTGATGAATCGGCTGCTCTCGAGCCGTGCCTCGGTGAGGTTCGCGAGGGGCAGCTGAGCCCGCCTGACGTCGGCCTCCGCGAGCTCCGCCCCGCTCAGGCTCGCTCCCGTGAGGTTGGCCTCGTAGAGCACCGCCTTCCACAAGTGAGCTCTCGCCGCCTCGGCGCGCGTGAGATCGGCCTGGCGCAAGTTCGCCATCGGAAGCCGCGCGCCCTCGAGCATCGCTCCCGGAAGCTTCGCCCCCTCCAGGTTCGCCGCTGAAAGGATGGCTCGTTTGAGATTCGCGACCGGGAGCTGGGCCTTGTCCATCACCGCGCGGGAGGCGTTCGCCATCTGGAGCTGGCCTCCCGAGAGATTGGCACGGGAGAGGCGCGTCTCGACGAGCTGGGCCCGGGTGAGGTCGGCGCCCGTCAGATCGGCTTCGACCATCGACGCCTGGGAGAGGTTCGCGCCCGTGAGCCGCGCCCTCTGGAGGATGGCGCCGTCGAACCGCGCTCGCGGCGCCTTCGCCTGTGAAAGCTGCGCCTCGATGAGGCGGGCGCCGGAGAGCGTCGCGTCCGCGAGGTTGGCGCCGGTCAGGTTCGCGCCGTGGAGATCGGCCCCATCGAGATTCAGTCCCTGAAGCTCCGCTCGCGAAAGGTTGGGGGACTGAGACTCAGGGTGCTCCTCGCGGAACCGGTTCCACGTCTCCGTCCCCCGGCGCAGGACGTCCACTAGATCCGGGTCGGCCATGGACGCGCATTGTATCCGGAACCGGGGTTTTCAATATCGAATATTCCCGCCTCGCCGAAGCCCGCAGGGCGAAGGCGGGTCAGGACGGGGGGAAGAAAGCCCGGAACGTCGAACCGCTGCCGGGAACGGTGTCGACGGTGAGGAAGCCGCCGTGGGACCGGACCGCGCCGAGCACCGTAGTGAGGCCAAGCCCGCGATGCCGCGGCTTGGTGGAGAAGAACGGAACGAGAATCTTGGACAGCGTCTCCTCGTCCATTCCGGTTCCGTTGTCGGAGACCTCGAGAAAGAGGTAGCTCCCCGGGCTCTTGCCCTTGCCGAGGTACGCGCGATTCAGGAGCTCGGCGTCGACCTCGGTCGTGCCGGTGGCGACGCGGATCCACCCGTTCTCATCGGAGACGGCGTCGGAGGCGTTCACGACGAGAGCGAAGACGAGCTCGGCGAGCTGGCGCCCGTCGCCCCGGAGGGACGGGAGCGGACCTTCCTCACCCCTGTCTGTCGAAGGCAGCTCCAGGGTCACTCCCGGCTTCACCGCCGCCCGGAGGCTGTGCTCGCCCTCCTTGAGCAAATCGCCGAGCTGGACGCGCTGAACGTCGGCGCGCCCGTTCCTGGAGAGGGCGGAGAGGGTGCCGGTCAGAGCGTTGGCGGACAGAGCCGCCTCTTCTATCTCCTCCACCCCCCGCCGCAACGGCGAGTCCGGAGGCAGCTCCGAGAGCGCGACACCCGTCTGGCTCAGGATTCCCGCGAGCAGGGGCTCAACCTCGCGGGCGAGACCGCTCGCGAGCACCTCGAGCCCCTCGACTTTTCCCGCCCGGAGGTGCTCTTCGCGCTCTACCGCCGACTTCTTTCGATCGCGCGCGAGCTTCTCGTTCTCGCGCTTCAGCTCGGAGAGCTCGCTCTCGAGGTGTCGCTGCACTTCGAGCTGCTGGAGGCGCTGCTCGTCGATTCGCGCCATGGTCTCCCGCGCCTGGCGAAGCTGGGTCTCGCGCCTCTCGGTGACGTCCCGCAGGATGCCGATGCCGCCCAGGATCTCGCCGGAGTCCTCCGTGAGGGGAGAATAGTATCCGTCGAAGTAGACCTGCCGAGCGGTGTCTTCGTGGGTGTAGGCGCGGTTTCTCGAGATCGAGGTAGTCCCCGCGAGGGCGTCGCGGAAGTAGCGGTCCTCGCCCAGATCCTTCAACTGCGGCAGCACCTGGAGCGCGTTCTTCCCCAGGACTTTGCTCTTTCGTTCTCCCAGGATCCGCTCCATCGCGGGATTCCAGTACGTCAGGTTGAAGCTGCGATCGAAAGCCATGATCCCATCGACGCTCCGGTTCGTGAGCCGGCTGAAGAACGCCCACTGGCGGCGGAGGCGGGCTTCGGAACGCTTGCGCTCGGTGACGTCGCGGGAGACGAGAAGGAGAAGCTCCTGGCCGTCGGACGTGGCGAGCCCCACCGAGACTTCGACGGGGAAACGGGTCCCGTCCTTGCGGCGATGGACTCCCTCGAGATAGAGGACGTTGGGAGCGTTGCGGACGCTCTCGACCCAGTCGTGCCATGCCGTCGACGGCGTGAGCGGAAGGGCGACCTCGATGTGGTTCAGTGAGAGCTCGAGGATTTCTTCCCGGGAATAGCCGAGGACCCGGGTGGCCGTCTGGTTGACGTCGAGAAAGCGCCCGCTCGCGGGGTGGATGACGAGAATCGCCTCGCCCGACTGATCCAGCAGGTTTCGAAAGCGCTCCCGCTCGAGCTCCCGCCTCTTGCGGGAGGTGATCTCGTGGAAGACCGCGAGGATGTCCTGTTCGTAGTGCTCCAGGTCCTCGATGCTGCGGGTGGCCTCGACCGTCGCCCGGATGGAACGCTCGAGGCGGTCTGCGTTGAGCTGCGATTCGTCGCGGTCCAGCTTCTTGGTGAGGGCGACGATGGTCTCGCGGTTCAGCGGATGGGTGGCTTGATTCTCGAGGTTCCGGAGAATCCGCCGGAACTCTCGAAGATGTCCGACATAATCATCCAAGCCCCACCCCCCAGCTCGCGCACCCGTCCCGTCAACCCCCGGGAACAGGAACCTGCCCCGGCCTCGGGGCCGTGAGCGGGCGAGAATGTACCTCCGTTCTCCTCCCGGTAGCAAACTCCGCTCGGAGGCACTTGCGGGGGGATGGACGCCGCCGTTAGGCTTGGAGGACCCCCAAACCCGGAAGAGATCGATGTCGAAACGCCCAGGTCTCCTCGCGATCGCCACGGTGCTCTTTCCTCTGACGGCGGGCGCCCGGGACGGAACGCTCACCGCGAAGACCCGGGCGAAGCTTCAGGAATGGTATGACGGCATCGGAGCGCCTCTCGCTCACGAGACGTTCGGCGCATACCTCGCGCGAACCGCCTTCTTTCAGCAGGGAGCCGGATACGAGCCGGTACCGGCGCCCACCGCGCCCGAGACGCTCCGGGTGGAGCTCTCTCGATTCGAGTGCGTCACCTTCATCGAGTCGAGCCTCGCCGTGGCTCGCTGCGGGTTTCGGGGAGACGCGACCGAGTCCTGCTTCGAGCGCGAGCTCGTCGCCTCCCGCTACCGCGGCGGCACCCTCTCCGACTACGCGTCGAGGCTCCACTACTTCGACGATTGGATCGACGACAACGAGGCGCGCAGGCGCCTGGAGAACGTGACGTCCGCGCTCGGCGGCGAGCCGCTGACCCGCAGCTACTTCCATATCAGCTCGCGGGTGCTCCCCCGCGCGGACGTTTCGAGGGATGCTCTCGCGTCGCTCACTCGCGAAGTCGCCGCGACGGAAGCGCGGCTGAGCCGGACACCCCATCTGGTCCTCTCCCGCGACCGAGCCCCCCGGGTCCTGGACCAGCTCGAGGACGGCGACCTCGTGGCGTTCGTCCGCGAGCGGTCGGGCCTGCTAATCCACCACGCGGGGTTCATCTACCGCTCGGGCGGCACGCCGAGGCTTCTTCACGCTTCGAGCTACCACGGGCGGGTGGTCCTCACCCGGGAGGACGTCGCGAGTTATCTGCTGAGACGCCCCGAGCGTCAGGGCATCGTGGTAGCGAGACCCTCGAGCCCCTGAAGCATCACGAAGAACGCAAGGCGCAAGGACTCGCCAAGACGCAAGGAAGAAACATTTATCGACTGGTGGAGAGGAAGGCGCGGAGCAGGTTTCGAGACACCTCGAGGCGATAGGCCCGCGTCGAGCGAAGGTCGTCGATGGGGGATACGTCGCTCTCCAGGAGCTCGACCGCCTGTTCGACGAGCCTCGACGTCGGCTTCTGCCCCGCCAGGAGAGACTCGACGGAAGCAAGTCTGCGCACCGTCGGCGCCATGCTTCCCAGAGCGAACCGGATCTCGCGAACCCGTCCGTCGCTCGAGAACCAGAGAAGCCCCGCGGCCACCGTCTTGGAGATCGCCGATGCCGCCCTGGTTCCCACTTTGCGGAAACACTGCCTTGCGGGACGGCGGGGAAAGTCGATCTCGATCGATTCGATGAGCTCGTCCGCGGCGAGGGCGGTCTTCTTCACTCCGGTGAAGACGGAAAGAAGAGGGAGAGCTCGCGACGCCCCGGCGGATCGCAGCCGCACGCGGGCCTCGTAGACCGCGAGCGGAGCGAAGGTGTCCCCCGCGGGGGAAGCGTTCGCGAGGTTTCCGGCGAGCGTGCCTCGCGCCTGGATCTGGCGCCCGCCGATGGTGGCGCAGGCCTGGACGAGAAGCGGAAGACGCTTTCGAATCCCCGGGTGGAGCTGGATCTCGCGGTGGGTGACCAGCGCTCCGATGCGAACCCCGGTCTTCGTCTCCGTTATGCGTTTCCAGGGCGCGAGTCGGGAGAGATCGAGGATGGTGCATCCGTTCGCCTCGCCGGCGTTCCAGGCAACCATGAAATCCGTCCCGCCCGCCAGAGGAACGGCGCCGGGATGCTTCGCGTAGAGGCGAAGGGCCTCCTCGACGCTCCGGGGCCGAAGGAGCGTCATGCTCCGCGCGTCACCGCGCACGGGAGCGCCTCTTCCGTTCTCGCTTCGCCGCGTCCACCACGGCGGCCACGATGTGCTGATAGCCGGTGCACCGGCAGAGATTTCCCGCGAGAGCGTCCCGGACCGCCTCCGGGTCCGCGGCTCCTCCTCGGCGCAAGTGGGCGACCGCGGTCATCAGCATTCCCGGCGTGCAGATCCCGCATTGGGCCGCCCCGCGGTCGAGAAACGACTGCTGAAGCGGGGAAAGCCGGGACGAAGCACCAAGACTCTCGACGGTCAGAACCCGCGAGCCCTCCGCCTGCGCCACCGGAATCAGACAAGAGTTCACGGGCTCGCCGTCGAGGATGACGGTACAGGCGCCGCACTCGCCTTCGCCGCAGCCCTCCTTCGTTCCCGTGAGCTCGAAGTCCTCCCGGAGGACATCGAGGAGCCGCTTGAAGGCGGGCCCGCGATAGCGGCGCTTCTTACGATTGACGGTGAGCTCGATCATGCATGGCCTTGGAGATGCGCTCTGGGAGTAGGGGAAGCTCGGTCAGGAAGAGCCCCGTCGCCTGGTGGATCGCGGCGGCGACCGCGGGAGCGGGAACGTCCATGGGAAGCTCGCCCACTCCCTTCGCGCCGAAAGGCCCGCGCGAGTAGGGCTTCTCCACGATCTCGACGCGCATCTCCGGCGTATCGAGAGTCGTCGGAATCACGTAATTGGTGAAGCTCGCGTTCGCCATGGCGCCGTTCTCGAAAACGGCGTTCTCCAGGAGGGCGTAGCCGAGCGCCTGCGCCGTGCCTCCGGCGATCTGCCCTTCCACCAGCAGCGGGTTTATGGCCCGCCCGACGTCCTGGGCGGTGAAGAGATCCTTCACCTTCACTTCGTAGGTGAGCTTGTCGATCTCCACTTCGAGGACTATCGCCGCATAGCCGTAGACGCCGTAGGCGTCGCCTCGGTAAGCGGTATCGTCCCAGGTGATGTCGCTCGGGGGCTCGTACTCCTGAACGAAGCCGAAAGGGCGTCCGTTCGCGCAGAGCTTCCGGGCAGCGCGCTTCAACACGGCCGGGGTCGGGGGCCAGGCGATTCCTTCCTTCTCCAGGGCGCGTCTCAGCGCGTCCGCCGAGCGCTTCAGGAGCCCGCCCACGATCATGCAGGTCCGGCTCGCGACCGTCGGTCCGCTGTTCGGGACTTTCGCGGTGTCCGGAGTCGAGACCCGGATCCAATCGTAGGGAACCTCGAGCGCGTCGGCGACGATCGAAGCGAGGATGCTCGTCGTCCCCTGGCCGATCTCGGTCGAGGCCGCCTCCACTTCGAGGTCGCCGTTCGGAAGGAGCGAAACGGTGGCGCGGCTCCGAAGGTAAACCTCGCCGCTCCCGGTGAAGCCGGCGCCATGGAACACCGCGGCGAGTCCGACCCCGCGCCAGCTCGGCGCCGACTTCCTCCGGTTCCAGCGCTCGCACTCCTTCTTCCGCGGAAGGTAGCGGCTCACCGCGACGGCGCGGTCGAGCACTTCCTTCGCCCCCACGCTCTCGTTCAGCACTTGCCCGGTGGCGGTCACCGAGCCCTCGCGAAAGAGGTTCTTCCGGCGAACGGCGAGAGCGTCGAGCCCGAGGTGGGCGGCGACCTTCTCCACCTGCATCTCGGCCGCGAAAAGAGTCTGCGGGGCTCCGAAACCCCGGAACGCGCCGTTGGGAGGGGTGTTGGTCTTGACGACCTGCCCGACGACGCGCACGTTCGGACACTCGTACGGTCCGGTTGCGTGGAGGACCCCTCGGGAGAGAACCACGGAAGACAGGGTCGCGTAGGCGCCCCCGTCCATGAGGACGTCGATCTCCTGGACCACGAGGGTCCCGTCTTTCTTGACGCCGGTGCGATGTCGGATGCGGGCCGGGTGCCGCTTCGTCGTGGCCCGCATGTCCTCGGCGCGGTCGTAAACGATCTTCACCGGCCGCTTCGCCTTCAGCGCGAGAACGGCAGCGTGGCCCGCGATGAGATTCGGGTACTCCTCCTTTCCCCCGAAGCCTCCTCCGGTGGTGGTCTGAATGACCCGAATCTTTTCCGGCGCTCTGGGAAAGAGCCCGAGCATCGCCTTGTGCACGTAATAAGGACACTGCATCGAGCCCATGACCACCAGGGTTCCGTCCTCCTCCTCCCAGGCGGCGACGCCGTTGTTCTCGATGTAGGCCTGCTCCTGGTGGGGAACCCGATACTCCCCTTCCACCACCACGTCGGCCTCACGGAACCCGGCCTCGAGATCTCCCTTGACGATCTCGTATCGCTTGAACACGGCGCCGTTCGCGAGGGCTTCCTCCATCGTGAGCACCGGCTCGCCTTCGTCATAGACGACGAGGACGCGCCCGAGCGCTTCATAGGCCTTCGCGCGATCGGGATGCCCGAGAATCAGGATGGGCTCCTCGAGGTGGTTGACCTCGTGGGACGCGAGAAGCGGCTGGTCCTTCTCGATCAGGAGAACCGAGTTCTCGCCGGGGATGTCGGAGGCGGCGGCGACGACCACCGAGCTCCAGTCGAACGACGGATCGAAGCGAATTTCCCGGATGGTCCCCAGCGCGACTCTGGAGCGGAGCGTGACCCCGTGGAGCGCTCCCTCGAGCGGGTAGTCGTCGATGTACCGGGCTTCGCCCGTGAGCTTTTCCGGGCCTTCCTTGCGGCGGGAGCTCGTGCCGACCGACGTCATTCCGCTATCTTAACAGCGGCCGCTCGGCGTCGGCGCTTCAAGTAGCGCGTCAGCGCGCGACGCGCACCTTGAACTCCTTGCGAACGCAATCCCGTTGGTACGACTTGCAGACCCGCACCGACAAGTCGGCCGTTCCGGGCCCCACTCCTTCCAGCAGAACGCAGCGTCCGCCGGCGCACCGCGGCTTTGGCTCGGAGAAGGCGGCCACCTCGGGAGCGGCCGAGCTCCAGGTTGCCTCGCAGTGGCGACAGACCTCACCGGAGGGGAAGACAGCCCGCACCTCCAGAAAGGCACTCTCGCCCGCATGGAGGTTTGGCGACGGCTCGGGCTCGAGCTCGACGAGAAGGGACGGCCGAACGAAGAGATCCTCTCTCACCTTCTCGTTGGCAGCGGCGCGCACGCCCAGGTCGATCGCATCGTGGCATGCGATTGCGGAGAGCGACAGGATGACGACAGCCCCGAGACGCATGGCGCGCGGCAATTCTCGAAGAGAAAGATGGATACTGTCAACCTGGGGGATTGGCGCACCGATGTACGTCAGTCCACGAGATCCACCTTCCGCACCTCGATGCGACCGTCGTAGCGGAGATGGGGTCCGGTCTTCGCGATCTCGACGGCCTCGTCGTAGCTCCCGGCGTTCACGATGTAGTACCCGCCCAGGACCTCCTTCGCTTCGGCGAACGGACCGTCGGTCACCAGGATTTCGCTCCCGCGCTTCGCGAGGTGCCGGCCGCCCTCGTCCGTGAGCTTGTGGCTCCCGACCAGCTTTCCCTCGGCGGCGAGCCTCTGGCCCCAGGCCTGGTACTCCGCGATGACCGACTCCATCTCCTTCCGGGTGATGTCCGCGAACTCGCTCGGATTCTCGTGGAGAAGCAGCATAAACTGAGCCATGGCGTCCCCTTTCGTTCCCGGAGTATGACGAAAAGAACCTTCCGGAATCGACATTTTCTATCGCTGGCGCTCGCGGTCGCGGGCTGTGCCGCTCCCCCCGATGGGGAAAAACCTGCGGCCGAGGTTTCCCCGAAGCTGCTTGGAAAGGCCCCTCCCGCGACCGGAGGCTACCCTTCCGTCGTCATGCTCTCGCCCGAGGTTCCGATCGAGACACCGATTCCCGCGGAGCCGGCCCTCATGGATCAGTACGGGACCGCGTTCCGTCCGAAGCTCCTCGTCGTCCGACCAGGTCAGCCCGTCGATTTCAAGAACAGCGAGGACGTTCTCCACAACGTGCACGTCATCGAAGCGGATACGCGGGAGACGGAGTTCAACGTGGGAACGCCCGTGGTGGGCGCCTACCGCCACGTTTTCGAGCGCGAGGGCGCTTACGACGTTTCGTGCAATATTCATCCCTCCATGGCGGCGTTCGTGATCGTGACCGCGGCGCCGTTCGTCGCCGTCGCCGACAGTCAGGGGAACTTCGAGCTCGATGCCGTCCCGGAGGGGAATTACGACGTCCGGGTGTGGAACCTGGATCCGAAGCGCCGGAGCGAACGGAGGATCACTCTCGACGCCGCCACGAAGAGCTTGACGCTCACCGACTCTTGAAGGGAAAGCCCCAGAGGCTCCGCACGCTCCCGGGTGCGAACGCCTGGCGCGAGAGCTTCGAGCCGGAAACCACGAGCATCCCGTAGATCCCAATCCCGGTAAGCAGGATCGCCGACGCGAGAACGGCGGGCCCGGCGGACATCGTGGTCCCGTCCGCGGCGAGCGCCACCCAATCCCATGAGAAGTGAAGCGCGACCGCCGCCGAGAACGAGAGGACGAACGCTCGCCTCCATCCCGGGGCTCCCGTGCGGCCGATCCCCACTCCAAAGCCGGCGATCCCTCCCATCACCAGGTGTCCGAGGAGACGCACGAGCTCCTGGGGAAAGAGGAAGAGCTCGGCAGCGCTTCTCGCCTGGAGAAAGTAGAGAGACTCCTCCACCGCCATCCCGAGACCGATGACGGAGCCGTAGATGATTCCGTCCATCGGGTCGTCGAATTCGCTGGGAAACGCGAAGGCGATGGCCACGACCGCGGCGAGACGCGTAGTTTCCTCGAGAATCGCCGCGACCGCGGCCTCCGCCGCGTTGGCGTCCACGAGGCCGAGAGCCCAGAGCTCGGTCGCGGCGACCACCCGCATCGTCGCGAACCCGAGCGCCGCCGCGAGAACGATCAGATACCAGGGCTCGCGGTTATAGAGGTCGTAGCGATAGACGAGAACCGCGGCGAGAAACGCCGACAGGCAAACGGCGAAATAAAGGCTCACGGCTTCGCCTTTCACGAGCAGGGTGCTCAACACTCGGTCCGCACCCTGCGCGAGCGGAGCGAGCCCGGCGCGAATGCGCCGAGAAGGCGCACGCCGCGGGGCTGGGGCCCCGCGGCATTATTGCACTCTTGATTCTCGAGCTGGGTTGGTAGCGGGGGGCGGATTCGAACCGCCGACCTAAGGGTTATGAGTCCTTCGCTCTAACCGCCTGAGCTACCCCGCCACTTCGGGGAAGTTTGCTATTTTAGCCGATCTCGACTCTCGATGCGGGACACGATTTGGCACCCAGCTTGCAATAACACCTTGCGGGACTCGAAAACGGGTCGCTGGCGTTCCAAAACGGTGCATCAATGTTGGGGGGTGCACCGTGGCGGGTTCAGCGCGCCGGAGGCGAGACCGGCTCTTTGGGGGTTTAGCTCCCATGGTTGGGGTGCCGGTCTCGCCCAATTCTTTTTTGGGGTCCTCCCACAAAAGAACGCAAAGACGCAAAGACGCAAGGGGCGCGCAAGGAAGAAAATGGGAAAATTCCCTGCGTCTTGACGTCTTCGCGTCTGTGCGTTCCTTTCCCCCCTTCCCGTCGTCCGGCCTAGACGCAAATTTCGCCTGTTCCACCTCCTGTTCCATTTCGGGACTCCGGTTTTCCCTTCCCAACCCGGAATCCAGTTGTTATCCTTTTTCTCAATCACACACAGCCGAGGTTCCAGGCTTTCCGGCGGCGTTCGCGTCGCCGCGTCGAGGAGTTTCGTCATGGAAACGATGACCGAGGAACAGGTACAGCTCGAGGCGGTCGCTCCGGCTCTGAAGGCCTGCCCCCTGTTCCAGGCGCTGAAAGAGGAGCACTACTCTCAGATCCTGAAGATTGCCGAGCCCGTTCGATTCGCGGCCGAAGAGCAGATCGTGGAGGCGGGAAGCGCCGCCGACGCCTTCTACGTCATCCTGGATGGCGAGGCGGCGATCCGCCTGACCAGTCCCTCCGGGGAATCGGCCGATCTCGACCGATTCCCCGGAGGGACTGGTCAGGCGGATCGCCGCATTCCCAAGGGCGCTACGTTCGGCGAGATGGGCCTGCTCCTCGGGCGGAAGAGAACCGCATCCGTCGCCGCCGTGACCGACCTCACCGCGCTGAAGTTCAGCGAGAAGGCCTTCGACACCATGTTCCAGAAGATCCCGAAGTTCGGGCTCGGCCTCTCGCAGGGGCTCGCCCATCGCCTGGACGAGGTGTCGGCCCAGATTCCGCTTCCGAAGTACGACGCGCGCAAGGGAGCTCCGGGAACCGACGTTCTCAAGCTCATCCCCAAGGAGTTCTGCCAGCGCCATCGGGTGCTGCCTCTCGAAGTCGACGGCAACATTCTCACCGTCGGCGTCGTCGACGATCCCTCGACCGCGGTGGTCTCCGCCATCCGCAAGCATGTCCCGAGCATGGAGCTCAACACCGTCCGCACCGACCTTCCGTTCTTCAACGAGGTGATGCAGACGCACTCCGGCGTTCACACCATCTCACGCGGCGCCGAGGCGGCGGAGCCGGAGAAAGGCCGATCCCCCGAGCTCGACGCCCTCCTCTCGCAGATGGTCGCCGAGGGCGCCTCCGATCTTCATCTCTCCGCCGGCCACCGGCCCCGGTGGCGGATCAACGGAGACATGCAGGAAGTGGCGGACGCGCCGACGCTCGGCGCCTCGCAGGTATTCGAGCTCTTGAAGCCGGTCATGGCGGAGCGCCACCGAACCGAGTTTCTCGAAGACAGCGATTCCGATTTCGCCTACGCCGTTCCCGGGCTCGCGCGGTTTCGCGTCAATCTCTTCCGCGACCACCACGGGACCGGCGCCGTGTTTCGCCAGATCCCCTCGACCATTCTGAGCCTCGAGCAGCTCGGCTTTCCCCCGGTGCTCAAGGACCTCTGCGAGATCCCCAAGGGGTTGGTGCTGGTGACCGGACCCACAGGCTGCGGAAAGTCCACGACGCTCGCGGCGATGCTCGATCACATCAACAAGACCCGAAAGCTCCACATCGTGACTCTGGAGGATCCCATCGAGTTCGTGCACCAGAGCAGCCAGTGCCTGGTGAACCAACGAGAGGTCGGCGGTCACACCAAGTCATTCGGCCGCGGGCTCCGCTCCGCCCTCCGCGAGGACCCCGACGTGGTCCTGGTGGGCGAGCTGCGCGACCTCGAGACGATCTCTCTCGCCCTCGAGACCGCCAACACCGGTCACCTGGTATTCGCCACTCTCCACACCAACTCGGCGGTGAGCACCATCGACCGCATCATCGATCAGTTCCCGGCGCACGAGCAGTCGCAGATCCGGAGCGTGCTCGCGGACGTGCTCCGGGCCGTCGTCACCCAGACTCTGATCAAGAAGAAGGAAGGCGGCCGCATCGCCGCGCTCGAGATCATGG